>JAKQCM010000032.1 GCA_029559155.1 Chloroflexota bacterium | reverse complement strand
TTTTACCGGTGCTTTCAGCGACTGGAGCAATTCGCAAGTCGCGACAGTAGTGCCGACTTATCCATCCCCGCCGACTTCCCGTTTATCATTGATTTTGCCCGCAGCCTCTATTTTCACCGCGAAGGCGACGGCCTGCTCACCGGCATGTCGAACCCCACCGAGAAGCCGGGATTTAACGAAAATGTTGACGACGCCTGGGAAGAAATCCACATGGAGGCGGCCGTGGCTCGTTTGCCGCTGCTGGCGCACGCCGGGCGGCTGTCCGGTTGGGCTGGCTTGTATGAGGTGACGCCGGACGCGCATCCTATTTTTGGCGCGGTTCCGCAGGTGGCGGGTTATTACGTTGTGGGCGGTTTTTCCGGGCATGGCTTTATGCACGGCCCGGTGGCCGGTTTGCTGATGGCCGAGATTATGCTGGACGGCCGTGCGACCACGCTAGATATTTCGATGCTAGATTACCAGAGGTTCGCCGAAGGGCGGCAAATTCGGGAATATAACGTGGTCTGATTTTTCGTCCGGCGCACGAACCGACTGTTAGCAAACCCATAGCATTGTTCGCCCTGGTTTGCTCCCCCTATACCCCCTTGTTATACTCTCGCGCATGGTCAAATTGCGAAAACTTACCCTGCTTTTCCTGGGGCTGCTGATTGCCGTGCTGTTGACAGCCTGTGGCGATGATGGCGTGGAAACGGCCGTTACCCCGCCCCCACCGACACCCACCAGCCAGCCGCAGCCAACGGCCGTTACCGATACCCGCCCCAACCGCGACTTCATCGTCATCGCCACCGACGCGCCCAACCCGCCCTTCGCCGAATTCGACGAATTTGGCAATGTCGTGGGCTTTAACGAAAGCATTATGAGCAACATTGCTGTCGAGGGCGGTTTTGAGTACGAATTTGTCATTACCCCTTACCAGGGCGTATTGGAGGGTTTGGCCAGCCAGGCCAGCCAGGAATTCGACGCGGTGATGCCGCCCGTACCCATTCCGGAAACGCCGCCCGAAGGCATCGCCTATACCAGCCCTTACCTGGAAGTAGGGCAAGATATGTTGGTTCTGGCCGATGAGGCCGAGATTCAGAGCGTGGCCGACTTGCAGCCGGGCATAAAGGTCGGCGTTGTCCACAACAGTTATGGCGAGGTGACGGCGCTCAAAGAGCTTGCTTTGGCCGCGGAAGATGTGCTAGCCTTCGATGCCACAACACAGGCGGTGCAGGCGCTCATTGACCAGAACGTGCGGGTGGTGATACTCGATAGTTACAGCGGCGAACATTTCGCCGAGACGTACCCGGAGCAGCTCAAACTGGTGGGCGGCACAGGCGAGGCGGCCTGGATTAGCGGCCGTTCTTTTGGCATTGCCGTGGCCGCCGATAACACAGAACTACTGGACCGGCTGAACAAAGCCATTGCCCAGATGAAAGCGCAAAATGTCATCGAGCGGATGACGGTGATGCTGATTGCTGAGGAAAGCGATGTGCCATTAGACCCCGGCGAGCCGCGCACGGGCACACCAGCCAGTGAATTTATTATCGGCATGGTGGGGCAGTTGACAGACATGGACCCGGCGATGCCGCCGGATCTCATCAACTGGGAAATGAAAATGAATACCATGAGCGGCCTGTATCGCTTCAATGCCGCCAATGAACTCCAGCCGCTGCTGGCGGCCGGACCACCGCAAATTTCTGACGACAAATTAGAGTACACCATTGCTCTGCGGCAGGGGCTGCAATTCCCGGACGGCCGTGAGTTTTCCGCCGCCGATGTGGTCTGGTCGGTGAGTCGCGCCCGGTTTGGTCGGGGCGGCTATTTGCTGAACAATTTCCTGAAAGACAGCGACGAAGATGGTTACGCCGACCCGGATGCGGTGCAGGCGCTGGACCCATTCACCGTGAAGTTTATCCTGCAAGCGCCGACGGCTTATTTCCCCAGCATTTTGGCCACGCCGCCCTTCTTCCCCATCAGCCAGGATTGTTATGCGGAAACCGAAGACCTGACCAGCACATGCGGCGGGATTGGCCCCTACACCATCGTCAGTTGGGAGCCGGACAATATCCGCCTGAAGGCGAACCCGGAATGGCCGGGCGAACCGACGGCCGCTTATGAGAATATCAAGGTGCGTTTTTATGAAAGCGCGGCTGAGATGTTGGTGTCGCTGGAGCAGTTTGGCTCCATCGACATGGCCTGGACAGGACTGCCATATGCCGATTTCGCCAATTTGCGCGGCATTGATGCCAATGGCGACGGGTTGGCCGATTTTCGCAGCTGGACAGGGCCGGCGATTTTTAAGAGTTACATGATCTTTGATCAGAAGCAGGAACCGTGGACCCGGCGCAGCATTCGGGAAGCGGCGGCGCTGTCATTAGATCGGGAAGCGTTGGCGGCGACGGTGTTTGGCGGCGAGCGCGCCCCGCTGCTCAGCCCGGTACCGGACGAAGTCCCCGGGTTTGTGGCCGCGTTGCCGCCGCGCGATTTGAGCCGGGCGCAAACGCTGCTGCGCACAGAAGGATACAGCGCGGAGAAACAGTTGGAAGTGACGTTGTGGTTTTTGAATGACGGCCGTTACTCCCCTCAGGAGCAGGCCTACGCTGAAGCCATCAAAGCCCAGCTAGAAGAAACCGGCATCTTCAAAGTGACGTTGGAAGGCGCTCCGTGGGAAACGTATCGCACGCAGATTGATACATGCGGTTATCCGGCGTATTTGTTGGGCTGGCCCTCGCCCGGTCAGCCGGTAAATTACCTGGACATGACCGCCTGGACCGACTTTTTCCTGGAAAACACGACGGATACCTTCTGCTCGAACTATGAATCGACGCGAATGACGGAACTGGTGGCGCAGGCGCGGGCCGAACTGGACGATGCGGCCCGGTTGGCTCTCTATGGGCAGATTCAGCAGTTGTGGGCGACGGATTTGCCCACGCTCGATATCACGCAGACGCCGCGTCATGCCATCAGTCTATCTGGTGTGGACAATGTGGCGATTGATGCGCTGGGGATGCTGCACTATGAGTTGTTGACGAAGGGTGGGAGTTAAAAAAAGGCCGCAGATGCGGCCTTTTTTTTAATTGGCTTGTTGTTTTTGTTCCATGCGTTTGGCGCGGGGGCCAACAACGCGTTCGTTACCGGCGAGGATGCGCTTGAAGTTGGGGCGTAAGGCCCAGGCCACGGCCGCTGCGGTTATTACGCCGCCGATCATGTACGCCGGGGTGGGGTCTATGCCCATGAAGTAGCGCACGGCGAAGGTGGCGGCGATGATGATGGCCACGACCATCGAGGCCACGGAGGCCATGCCGACAGTTAGCATCAGCCCAACCCCGACAAGGAAGACGATGGGAAAGATGGGCAGCCATACGGCCGTTGCCCAGCCCACATTTGGACCAGTCCCTGCGCCGCCCTTAAACTTTAGGAAAACCGACCAGTTGTGCCCCATGACGGCCATCATGCCGCCAAAAGCCGCAATCCACGGGAGCCAGGCCGGGTCGGCGGACCCGCCAAACAGCCATTGGGCAACCCACACAGAGACAGCGCCTTTCAAAAAGTCGCTTAAAGCGGTCAGCAGCCCGATGACCAGACCGGCGGCGCGGTAAGAATTGGTGCCGCCCATACGACCGCTGCCAATCGTGCGGATGTCTTTGCCGGTTTTGGCTTTGACGTAAACCCAGCCGAAGGGAATAGAGCCTAATATGTAGCCGAATAAACCGGCGAGTAGTAAATAAACGATATTCAACGTGTCCTTCCTCTCTATTTTTTTGCTGGTTGTTTGGCGGCTGGCCAACCGGCTGCCAAACAAACTCTCTAACTATCCCTCTAAAACACAAAACGGCCGTTTTCGTTACTGTATCACCAATGGGATGGGGGTATAACGGCCGTCCCCAATCCGAAATGCCGCCACTATCGGTCTGGCCCGGTCGGCCAGGGAAATAATCAGGTAGGTGGCGTCCGGGTAATACGCCTGCGCCAGGTCGGTGGCCGAGGGGTGAGATGGGCCGGTGGGGTGTGAATGGTAAATGACCAGATTTTCTAACCCCTGTGCTTCCAGCGCGATCATGGCCTGGATTTGCTGCGTGGCGTCCATTTCATAGGCTACCGGGCTGTGCAGGATGTTGTCGATGGCGGTGTGGGAAACGGCCGTGTCGCCCCTGCCACCCAACAAGCCGCACCCTTCTTGCGGATAAACCGCGTTCAGGTGTTCCAGCATGGCGTCGTAAACGGGTCGGGTAATGGTTAGCATCTTATCTTCTAAATTTGCGACTTGGGATGGTATCACGGCCGTTCAGGATGGACAAAATTACAAATAGGCAGCCTGCGCCAGACATAAAAAAAACTAACCGGGTGGATGACCTGGTTAGTTTTTTATCAATTGCGATTTGTTTGGTCGCCTTAGGGGCGATCAAACGCTTCCCGAAGATTAGTCAAGAGCGTCGTAACCGGGACCTTCAGAGTAGAAATTGTAATTAAACTCGATGTCTTCGGTCAGGTCCAGCACCTCGCCGCCGGCCAATTGCTTGGCGTTGAGTACTTTCACATTGTGGCCATCGATTACGCCGGCAAATTGTTGACCGTCGGGCAATAAGGCCTTGGTGTTGGTAATCCAGACACCGGCCGGTGCTTCGTAATCAAATGGTACTTCTTCTTCGGGGAAGATTGCTTCGTAAGGGCATTCAGGTACGCACGCGCCGCAATCTATGCAGGTGTCTGGATCGATGTACAGCCAGGGCCATTCCTCTTCCGGTTTACCCAAAACCATGCATTCGACCGGGCACACCTCCACACAGGCTGTGTCGCGCAAGCACAATCTGGTAACGATGTGGGTCATAAGATTTCTCCTTTTGGCTTATAAGCGATACCGGCGTGGTCACGTCGGCTCTTAATAATTATACACACTTACGAGTTTGCGGCAGCATAATTGGCCGCAACCACAGTCCAATCGACTACGTTCCACCAGGCGGCGATGTAGTCGGGACGACGGTTTTGATAGTGGAGGTAATAGGCATGTTCCCAAACGTCCAGGCCGAGGATGGGGGTGTTGCCGTCCATCAGGGGGGTGTCCTGGTTTGGCGTGGAGGTGATGGCCAGGTTGCCGCTGCCATCAACGTATAACCAGGCCCAGCCGGAACCAAAGCGGGTGGCTGCGGCCTTAGAAAAAGCGGCTTTGAAATCGTCAAAACTGCCAAAGGTTGCGTTGATCGCTGCGCCCAGGTCGCCGTCGGGTTCGCCGCCGCCGTTGGGGCTCATGATGGACCAGAAAAGGGTGTGATTGGCGTAGCCGCCGCCGTTGTTGCGCACGGCCGTGCGGATGCCTTCCGGTACGCTGTTTAAATCGCCTAAAAGGGCTTCGATGCTTTTTGCTGCCAGGTCTGGGTATGCTTCCAGCGCGGCGTTCAGGTTGTTGGTATAACCGGCATGATGTTTGCCGTGGTGTATTTGCATGGTACGCGAGTCGATGTGCGGTTCGAGTGCATCGAGGGCATAGGTAAGTGCGGGTAATTCAAAAGCCATTCGTTTCTCCTTGGGTTATTAAGAATTGGGTGTTCTTATGATGGTGACGGTGTATGACCGTATGGTGTTGATTGACCGGCCGATCATTGATTGTTACCATTCTCTTGCAAGTCAATGACCTCATTCTAGCTACACTAAAGACCTTTGTCAACAAGGGTGGGCCTGTGTGGCGACCTGTGTGGGTGGGCGGTGACGCTGCTGATTTTGATGGAGGAAACGGCCGTTTGGCCTACAAATATTCGTGGAAACTTTAGCTAAACCTCGTATACCGCCGGCGTTTGTGCTGGCGGTGGGTATCGCGGCGGTGTCGATGGGATCGATACTGGCCCGGCTGGCGCAGGAAGAACATGTGCCGTCTTTGGTAATTGCCGCTTATCGCACGGCCGTAGCGGCGCTGGTCTTGCTGCCGCTGCTGCTGGCGCGGCATCGTCGGGAGGTGCGCGCGCTGGAGCTGGCCGATTGGCGGCTGGCGCTGCTATCTGGGCTGCTGCTGGCGGTGCATTTTGCCACCTGGATCAGTTCGCTGGCGTATACTTCGGTGGCCAGCTCGACGGTGTTGGTGTCTACGTCGCCGTTGTGGGTGGCGCTGGCGGCGCCTTTTTTGTTGAATGAGCCGTTTACACGGCCGTTAAAAATCGGCATGACTCTGGCGCTGGTAGGTAGTGTAGTGATTAGCCTGGGCGGCAGTGTGGTGTGGGCCGACGGCCGTCTGGTTTTTGGCGCGATGATGGGAGGGGAACGGCCGTTATTGGGCAATGCATTGGCGCTAATTGGGGCAGTCGCCGGAGCCGGTTACTTGCTCATCGGCCGCAAACTGCGGGTGCGCCTGTCGCTCATCGGCTACATTACCCTGGTCTACAGCACGGCCGCCCTGAGCCTCATTGCGGTTGTGTATCTTACCGGCGGCAGCATGTTCGGCTATAGTTCCAAAGCGTATTTGCTGGTGTTGCTCATGGGGCTGGGGCCGCAGTTGCTGGGGCATTCGTCCTTCAATTATGCCCTGGCCTATTTGCCGGCGGCGATTGTGGGCGCCACAACCTTTGCCGAACCGATTGGCGCATCTATCCTGGCCTTGTTGATATTCAGTGAAATGCCTGGGCCGTTGGTGGTGCTGGGTGGCGTGTTTGTCTTTGCCGGTCTATTGGTCGCCGGACAGCGGGCAGCGGCCTAACAGGCGCAAGATTGGTCCAATCTACTCCCAAATTTTCACTGCCTGTGTTTCTGAGATGGCTCATGGTTGGGGAGTTGTGGGGATGGTGGCCGGATCAGCCGGGTAAATAAGGCCGACTGCGTTGGCCGGAACCCAGCCGCGCGTATACCCATCCTCCAGTTGAATGAGATACCACAGGCCGTCCGGCGTTTTAGCCACCAGAGAAGCCAGCGTTCCCCGGTTGAGGGTCAAAATCGATTGGTAATCTGCCCCGGCGGCGATGCGCAGTTCCACCGGCGCATTGGCGTCTGTGCCCCGAATGACAATCTCGGCCAAAGGCGCTGTGGCGGTGGTGTTGATGGCCACTGTGGGCGTGCCGGGTCCGGGTGTCGGCAGCGGGATGCTTGTGCCTGGTCCTGGCGTGGGGATGGTTAGTTCCTGCCCCACGCTGATGGTGTTGATGTTGTACAGGGCGTTGGCGTTGGCGATGTCTTGCACCGTGATGCCATATCGCCGGGCAATGCTGTTCAGGGTATCGCCTTGCTGCACCATATACACGATGGGCGTGCTGGTGACATCTGGCGTTAGGGAGGGTGTGGGGGATTCCTCGATGATGTAGATGCGCGGGGTTTCCGTGCCGCTGGCTGTGGCTGTGGGTTGGGCAGTGAGGGTGAGAAAGGCGACAACGGCCGTGCTCGTTCCATCTGCGCTCTCGTTCTTGTTTGCGCCGGGCAGGAAAACCAGCAGCATCCCCACCGTCAATATCACGGCCAGGCCAATCAACAAGCCGATTTTTGCGCCGATGGGCAATTCGCCAAATAGTTGCGCCAGAGTTTGGCGGTCATCGTCGTTTTCCGGGCGGCGTGGCGCGGGGATGATGGTTACTTCCGGTTCGATCGGCGGCTCTGGCTCTGGCTGCGGGTTGGCGGGTTGCTTGTTCTCCGGCGCAGGCGCGGTTTCTGGCGGCTGTTCCAGGTCGCTTTCGCTTTTTTGTTGGGAGGCGTCTGTTGTTGGCATATCTGGTTCCTGGGCGTTGGCGTTTTTTTCAGTGGGCATGGTTCCTGCACTTAGTCATCCATTACAATCTAACGGCTTCCCATTTGTGTTGTCAGTGGTGGATTTGTGTCTGTCAGGTATCCGAAGTGGGTATGACATGACATAACATAAAAATCATATCATTGAATAATCGGCTTAACAAGAGCAAACAGAAGATTAGAAGGTTGGGCGACCGGCAAACGGCCGTGCCGCCCATTATTCCGCTGCTTTTTCACTCAGCTGCCGCAGCAGCGCGCGATTTTCTCTCTGTGATCGCAGCAAGGCGACGAAAAGCAAAACCGTCATGAGGCCTAAAAACAGCGTGCCAACCGCTTCCTTTATATCCACCTCCACCGGATTGTAATGGTTGACGCCGCGCCCGGGCGACGGGTCTTGTGGGGTAATGGGATCGTTCATTTTTTGTATACCTCTTCTTTTAATTCGGCGATATAGGGCAGTGTGCGATGTCTATCGGCATAATCAAGGCCGTAGCCTACCACCCACACGTCGGGGATGTTAAAACCCAGGTAGTGCAGCGGCACGTCGATGTGGTCGCGGTGTTTGCGCACCAGGGAACAGGTGCGCAGGGAAGCGGGACCGCGTCCTTTCAGGGTGTGGTAGAGGTAGCTGAGGGTTTTGCCGCTGTCCACAATGTCTTCGACGATGATGACGTGCTGGTTGACGATGGGTTCGCGCAGGTCTAAAACGATGCGCACTTCGCCGGACACGGCCGTTTTCCCATAACTCGACACCGACATAAAATCAACCGAGTGTGGGATGGTGAGGTGGCGCACCAGATCGGCCAGGAAAATGAAGGCGCCGCGCAGCACGCCTACCAGATACAACCGCTCGACGTCGGCGTAATCCAACGAAATCTGGTGAGCCAGCACTTTGACGTGGGCCTGGATGGTGTCTTCTGGCACTAAAATGCGGGCCAGATCGGGGTGTAAATCGTTGTTCATGGAGGTTCCTTTAGCTGAGTAATGAAAACCCTAAGGGTTTGCCGAATCAACCGTCATTTCCCAGAGGGTCAAATAAACCCTTTTGCGGATTAAAAAAATCCGGTAATCGAGAGACGTGTCATGCTGAGAGCCTGTGCTGAGCTTGCCGAAGCATCCTCCGAAGCATCCCATTTGCTTGAAATGACCAAGTGATAGGGATTCTTCGCTCCGAAGACAGCGCTCAGAATGACCCGTTCATTACCTGATTGTTTTCTTAA
>JAKQCM010000453.1 GCA_029559155.1 Chloroflexota bacterium | reverse complement strand
GAAGACCTGCGCCGCCTGATGATCCTCACCAACCAGGCCGCCGCCGCCATCGCCCATGCGCGCATGTTCGAACAGCAACGCCAACGCGCCGCCCAACTGGAGTTGGTCAGCCAGATAGCCCGCGACGTAACCGGCGAATATGAACTGCGCGAAATTTTCGAGCAAGTTGTTCAGGCCATCAAAAAAACCTTCAACTTCCATCTGGTCAACATCTTCAGCGTCGCTGAAGATACGGGCGACGTGGTCATCGAGGCCAGCAGCAGCCCACAAATTGCCAATCTGGAAGCCCGCCTGCGCCCCGGTGAAGGGATTGTCGGCTCGGCGCTGGCCCTGTGCGAAACCATCGTCGCCAACAACACCGCCGACGACCCCCGCTATCTGGCCCAAATCGGGCAAACGGCCGTTGCCCCCACCACCAGAGCGGAAATCGCCATCCCCCTGAAAACCGAAAGCAAGGTCATCGGCATTTTGGACGTACAAAGCACGCAAATCAACGCATTTACCCACAACGAGCAGGTCGTGCTGGCCGCCCTGGCCGCCGAAATTGCCATCGCCATTCACAAGGCGCAGCAGCTCAGTTGGCAGCGTGAACAGGCGTGGCTCACAGCTGCCCAACTGCAAGTCACCGAAACCATCAGCCAGAGCAGCGAACTGAATGAAATTGTTACGGCCGTTACCCGCATCACCCCGCTGCTGCTCGGCCTTTCCTTCTGCGCCATCCTGCTGTGGGACAAAGAACAAAAAGCGTATCGCGGCGGCGACGTTTACGGCGCGTCGCGCGCCTTTAGCCAATGGTTCGAGCAACTGTGGCTGAAACTGGGTGATTGGGGCGCGCTGGACGCTGTTCACGTCGGTCACGAAGCCCTTACCAGCCGCGCCGCCCCGCCCTGGTCACGCAATTTCTTGGCCAGCGATGATCCAATCGGCCCTTTTACCCTGCTGCCCATCCACACCGCCGCCGACATGCTGGGCGTGATGATCATCGATTCGCCCCCGGCTGATGAAGGCAGCAGCCCATTTCCCCGGCGGCAAGAACTGCTGCAAACCATCATGGATCAGTCAGCCAAAGCCATCGAGAGCGCCTGCCTGCGCATTGCCCAGCAAGAAGAAGCGTGGGTAAACGCCGCCCTGCTGCAAACGGCCGAAGCCGTCAACAGCCTGATTGATCTGAATGAGATTTTAGACACCATCGTGCGCCTGGTGCCCATGCTGGTGGGCGTTGAATCGGCCGTGGTACTGATCTGGGATAAACAACGAGAAGCGTTCCGGCCCGGACCCAGTTACGGCATTTCTGAAATGGGGTTGGGGCTGCTGTCTACGCTAGAACTGGAACAAGACGAATTTCTGGCCAACCACTCCCAGGCAGGAGCGCTAACTCCCAACGCCGCTTATTACACCTTCCCCCTGGCTCCCTGGTTATCCAAAGTGTTAAGCTCATCGCACGCCCATGCCTTCCCGCTCAATGCACGCGGGCAGTTGGTCGGGGCGATGATTGTGGGCGTAGCCGAGGAAAAAGAGCGCCGCCTGACACTGCGCCACATTAGCATTTTGAATGGCATCGCCCATCAGGCGGCTACGGCCGTTGTCAATAATCAACTCTATCTGGTGGCCGCCGAACGCAGCAAACTAGAACAAGAACTTAATGTCGCCCGCGAAATTCAGGCCAGCCTGCTGCCATACGGCCGTCCCAACATCCCCGGCTGCCAGGTAGCCAGCTTTTGGTTGGCCGCCCGCCAGGTCAGCGGCGATTTCTATGACTTCATCCGGCTGGAAAACGGCCACTGGGGCATCGTCGTCGCCGACGTAGCCGACAAAGGCGTGCCCGCCGCCCTGTTCATGGCCCTCAGCCGCACCATCTTGCGCACCGTCGCCTTTAACCGCCAAAATCCGGCCCACGTGCTGATGCGCGCCAACGAGATTCTGGACAGCGAAGCACAATCGGACCTGTTTGTGACAGTGTTTTACGGCGTTTGGAATCCGGAAACACAGACCCTGACCTATGCCAATGGCGGACACAACCCCCCGCTGCTGTTGGAAAGCAACGGCCGTTCCCATCTGCTAAACGGCGAAGGCATGGCCCTGGGCGTCTTGCCCTCCATCCACATTCAGCAGCAGCGCATTCGCGTCAACAAGGGCGATACCCTTATCTTTTATACCGATGGCGTCACCGAAGCCATGAACGAAGATTACGACGAATTTGGCCTGGAACGGCTGCGGATCACAGCCACAACCCACCAAAAACATTCCGCCTCAGACACCATCGAAGCCATCACCCAGGCCATACGCGATCACGCCGGCGACACGCCGCAGTTTGACGATATTACACTCGTTGTCATGAAAACGACATGAGGCAACTTGTATGACCACCAAACCGGAAAAAATTGGGCGTTACGAAATTCAGGAAGAAATTGGGCGCGGGGGCATGGCCACCGTCTTCAAAGCTTACGATCCACGCTTTGAACGCCACATCGCCATCAAAGTGTTACCGCCGGAATTCATGCACGACCCCGAATTCCGCGCGCGCTTCAATCGGGAAGCCAAAACCATCGCTGCCCTGGAACACCCGGCTATTGTGCCGGTGTACGATTACGGCGAAGAGGCCGGGCTGCTTTATCTGGTGATGCGCTATATGCCCGGCGGCTCCTTGGCCGACAGATTGGAGCATGGCCCGCTGACTATCGAAGAATCGGCCGAAATTTTGCAGCGGCTCGGCTCGGCTCTGGATCGCGCCCACAACGAAGGCATCATCCACCGCGACCTGAAACCCAGCAACATTTTGTTCGATCAATACGGCGACGCATTTTTGGCCGATTTTGGCATCGTGCGCCTGACCACATCCGATTCTAACCTGACGGCCAGCGGCAGTCTGGTGGGCACGCCCACTTACATGAGTCCGGAACAGGTCTACGGCGACAAGGAGCTAGACGGCCGTTCCGACATCTACGCCCTCGGTGTCATCCTCTTCCAAATGCTCACCGGCCACCTGCCTTATGAAGCAGATACCCCGGCCAAAATGATGATGAAACACATCCTGGAACCGGTGCCGCAAATCCTGAAAAACCGGCCAGACCTGCCGCCGGAAGCGGAGCAGGTGGTGGGTAAAGCGCTGGCCAAAGAGCGTGATGAACGCTTCGCCAGCGCCGCCGATCTCAACGCTGCCCTGAGTACCCTGACGCAAAAAAGCAAAACGGCCGCTGAAGTTCAGAATGAGTTGGCCACCATGCAGCTGGCCACCATGCAAGCCGCCATCACTCCGGAAATGCTTGAACCGGCCGAACAACCCGCCGAGGCCCACGACCAGCCCACCATTCCGCCAACCCCCATCGACACAGCGCCCGACGACCTGGCCGAAGCCGCCGCCAGCGAAGTGTTGTTGGCCAATATACCGCTGCCGCCACCGCCGCCGCCTAAAACACCGGTCGAAAAAGCCGCCCCTCCGCCATACCCCGGCCAGCGCAACATCCCTATCTGGGGCTGGGTGATGGGCGGCCTGCTGCTTGTGTTATGCCTCTGCCTGACCGGCGTCATTGGGCTGATTGTCAGCAATCGGGACGATATTCTGGCGAATCTTAGCGGCACGCCCACGGCCGTTGCCGACAATTCGCCTACGGCCGTTGCCTTCCCTCTCCTCGACGAAAACGACATCGCCACAGCCACCGCCAAAGCCGGCCTGATCGCCACCCGCGAGCAAATTGGCACGGCAGCGGCCATCGCAACGGCAACCTCGGCCGTCTCCCCGACGCAAGCGCCGCCCACACGCGGCCAGCCCACGCCAATTCTGCCCACCATTGCCTTGGAAAACCCGCTGGCCGCTACCCGCGCCAGCCTGCTGGCTACCCGCGCCGCCAACAGCCCGCTGCTGGCAACGCCGGCCAACAACCTTGCGGGAACGCGCGCCAGCCTGGCCGCCACGCGCAGCGCGCTCAATCCGACGACTACTTTACCCGCCGCCTACGGCCCAACTGCCGGCGATCTGGCCCACGAAGCCGACAATGTGATTGAATCGGTGTCCTCGGGGGTCAATTTGCGCAATTTTGTCGCCCAGGCGACTGTGTTAAACCCATATGACGCCGCCGAGAACAGTTGGGATTTCGGCCTGATTTTCCGGCAAACGGCCGTCGACGAGGAACTGCGTCTGGTTGTGGGTTCCGATGGCGTCTGGAGCCTGAACAATCGCAGCGGCGACAATGATAATTTCATTCACGAGGGAGACGTGTCGGCGTATTTGAATTTGGCGGCCAACGGCCGTAACGACCTTTTGCTCATCGCCAACGAAGAAACCGGCTACTTCTTTCTCAACGGTGAATTTATCACCACCCTGGACCTCTCCACCCGCACCGATTTTGGCGACCTACTCCTGGGAACCGGCTTCTACAGCGTCGACGAACAGCCGGGCGCGGTAACCCGGTATGAATCCTTTGGCGTCTGGTCCTATGTGCCCGCCTACGGCCCCCAAAGCGGCCAATTGGCTCATGTCCTCGATGGCTTCATCAAAATGCAAACCAGCGAGGTTTCCCTGCAAAATTTCGTCGCCCAGGCCGAATTTAGCAATCCTTACGCCGCCGCAACGGGCGATTGGGATTGGGGCTTCGCCTTCCGTGAGACCGAGAACGAATATTGGCTGATCGTGGAATCCAACGGCAATTGGAGTCTGGTCGATCGCCGCCCCGACGACGATTATTTCATCAATGACGGCTCAGTGGAAGGTAATCTGGCCACCGGCAGCGGCGAGCGGAACACCCTCACGCTCGTGGCGCAAAATGACATCGGCTATTTGTTCTTAAATGGTTCGTTTGTGTCTAATTTGGAATTAGGCGATCGGCGGGATGCGGGCGACGTGGCTGTGGTGGCCGCTTTTTACGACGGCGATGAAATAGCCGACACCACTACCGGCTACACCGATTTCACCGTCTGGCCGCTGCCCTGATCAGGCCGAACGCATGAAAACGCCGCGCCCCGGGGCGAAGAAAAACACAATAAAAAAGATGAGGGTCGCCACCAGCACGACGGCCGGACCGGAAGCAATGTTCAGGTAATAGGAGGCGTACAATCCCGCCACGCCGGAAAACGCGCCAATGAGCGCGGCGACGCCCATCATCGTGGGCAGGCGGCGGGTGAGCAGCGATGCCGCCGCCGCCGGCGTGACAAACATCGCCAGCATCAGGGCTATGCCTACCACCTGCAACGAAACCACAATGGTCACGGCGATGAGGATGAGCAAAAGATAGCGCAAAAAAGTAGTTGGCAGCCGCAGCGTCACAGCCAGGACTGAATCAAAAGATATGACCAGGAATTCTTTATAGAACAGGAAAACGGCCAGCAGGACAATGGCGCCGAGAACGGCCGTTACCCACAAATCCCCCGCCGTCACCCCCAACAAATTGCCAAACAAAAAGTGCGCCAGGTCCAACGTGTAATTGCCCGACGCCGACAACAAAGCCACGCCCAAGGCAAACAATCCGGCGAACACCACGCCAATCGCCGTGTCTTCCTTCAACAAGCCGCGATCGGTCAGCACGCCAATGCCCAGCGCCGTGAGTACGCCAAAAATGAGCGCGCCGACGGCCAGCGGCCAGCCCAGCAAAAAAGCAATCACCACGCCGGGCAAAATTGTGTGCGCCAGGGCATCGCCAAAAAAGGCCATGCCGCGCAGCACCACATACGTGCCCAACACAGAACAAACAATGCCCACGATCACGGCCGCTGCCAGCGCGCGCGCGATAAAACTAAACTGAAGGGGTTCAAGAAGCCAGGTCATAATGGAATCAGTCGGTGTGTAAGTTGATTATCAATCATGGTCGCAGCAGGTGTCGGCCAGGAGCATATCACCGTCGTTCAGGACGGTCATGTGGCCGCCGTAGGCTGCCAGGAGGTTGTCGGTGGTGAGAACGGCCGTTGCCGCGCCCAGCGCCACAATTTTACGGTTCAACAGCATCACCCGGTCAAACCGTTCAGCCGCCAGATTTAAATCGTGCGTCGCCACCAAAACCGTCACGCCATCCGGCCGCAAGCCATCTAAAATCTCAAAAATCGCTTCCTGGCTGGGCAAATCCAGCCCGGTTAATGGTTCGTCTAACAGCAGCAGTTCCGCTTCCTGAGCCAGCGCGCGCGCTACAAATACACGCTGCTGCTGCCCACCAGACAGCTCGCCGATTTGTTTGCGCGCCAGGTGCGCCGCCCCCACCCGCTCCAGGCTGTGGTGGACCACCGCCCAATCGCGGCGGCGCGGCCAGCGGAAGAAGCCGATTTGCCCCACCCGCCCCATCATCACCACGTCTTCCACCGTCACCGGAAACCCCCAATCGATCTGGCTGCGCTGCGGCACGTAGGCAATGCAAATATGCCCGGCAGGTCCGTGCCCAAAGATGGTCACATCGCCCTGGCTTGGTCTGAGCGTGCCCACAATCAGCTTAAACAGCGTGCTTTTTCCGGCGCCGTTCGGCCCTACCACGGCGATGCGCTCCCCTGCGCCTACCTGGAAAGAGACATCCTTTAGGGCGTAATCCGTGCCGCGCGTGGTCGTCACGCCGTTGACGCCGGCGGCATAGGCCACTGTTACGCCTTGCATCTCTAAGGTGGGACGGCCGTGTTCGTGAGCCACCCCTCGGTGCGCTATTTGCCTTACAATTTCTGCCATATCGGTTTTATACCATGCTTATTGCAGACCGGCGACGATTGCCCGGATGTTAGCCCGAAACATGCCAATGTAACTATCTGCGCCGCTGCCCGCCGGACCAACTGCACCCGTGTACAGCGGAACCACATTCACCGTATCGCAGCTGCTCAGTTCTGCGGCCACTGTTTGCGCCAGTTTATCGCTGACGGTTGTTTCCGTGAACAGCGTGCAAACCTTATGCTCGTCCATCACCGCAATTAGAGTTGCCAGATCGTTCGCCGATGGTTCGGCCAGGGTGCTCATGGCCGGGATAACCGTGCCCAACGTTTCAAAATCATATTCTGCCGCGAAGTAGCCCAGTGAATCATGATTGGTCACCAACACCCGCTTGTCGGCGGGGATGACGGCCAATTGGGCGGCGGCTTCGGTCTGCAGCGCTTCGAGCTGCGCCAGATAGGCGGCGGCATTGGCGGTATAGGTATCCTGGTGCGCGGGGTCCAATTCACTCAAAATTTGCTCAATGTTTCGGGTCCACTGCGCCACATTAGGCACGGCAAACCAGACGTGCGGGTCAGCGCCGCCGTGATCATCGCCGCTGCCCTCGCCGCTAAAAGCGCGCGGCTGGATATTGGCCGATACCGGCACGAGCGGCGTTTGGTCGCCGATGGTGGCCAGGCTTCTGAGCAGCGCCTCTTCCAGGTCCCAACCATTCACAAAAATAACGTCCGCCTGGGCGACGCTGGTCAGGTCGTTGGCCGATGGTTCGTAGCTGTGCGGGTCTTGTCCCGGTCCCATCAGGGTGGTCAGATCAATGGCCTGGCCGCCAATCTGAGCCACAACATCGCCGATGATGCTGGTGGTGGCGACTACGCGCAGGGCACGGCCGTCTACATTCACCGCGTCCAATTCCGGCAGCGCCAGGGTGGTTGGGTTGTTGGGGGAAACGGCCGTTGCCGGTACGGCCGTCTGTCCACAGCCCACCAATCCCAACCACAACAAAGCCAGGCTCCCGCCCCAACCAATCATTCGTAACAGATTGCGGTGTTTACGCATGAGTATACAAACTCCTTAAGGTTTAGTTATTGATATTATGTATCAATAAGAATGATAGCGAAAGTCTATCCGATGTCAAATTTTACTGCCCAGGCACAATCCCGGCAGCGCGTGAGGGCAGAGATGGGGGAACGGCCGTTTCCCGTACACAGGTCATTGCCGCCCCGTAGGTTGAAATGCCAGCAGATCGGCCTAAAATAAGGGCAAAATCATTTAGCAAAGGGGTCTTCTGGTGAAAAACATTCTGATAACCGGCGGGGCCGGTTTCATCGGTTCCAATTTTGTCATCCACATGCTGGATAAATATCCTGAGTACAACATCATTGTCTACGATAAGCTGACCTATGCCGGAAACTTGGATAACCTGCTGTCTGTGTCCGACAATCCGCGTTACCACTTTGTAAAGGGCGATATTTGCGATCCGCTGACCGTCGCGGAAACCATCACCCGTTACAACATCGACACCATCGTCAATTTTGCCGCCGAAACCCACGTAGATCGCTCCATCATGCAGCCCGACGCCTTCATTCAGACAGGCGTGTACGGGACGTATGTGCTGTTGGAAGCGGCGCGGCAGTTTGGCCTGGAACGTTACCACCAAATTTCCACCGACGAGGTTTACGGCCACATCCCCGCCGGTTATTCCAGCGTGGAGACGGACAAACTGGACCCGCGCAGCCCGTACGCAGCCAGCAAGGCCAGCGGCGACCTGTTGGTGAACGCCTATTTCATCACCTACGGCCTGCCGGTGACCATTACCCGCGGTTCCAACAACATCGGGCCGTTCCAATATCCGGAAAAGGTGGTGCCGCTGTTTGCCACCAATGCGCTGGATGGGCTGCCGCTGCCGCTGTATGGCGACGGCCGTCAGATGCGCGAATATCAATACGTCGGCGACCACTGCGAAGCCATCGATCTGGTGCTGCATACAGGCAAACTGGGCGAGGCGTACAACATTGGCACCGGCGTCGAGATGGAAAATGTGACCATGGTCGAGATTTTGCTGGAAACGCTGGGCCGCTCGCATGACCTGATCCGCCATGTGGCCGACCGGCCGGGCCATGACCGCCGCTACAGCCTGAACATTGATAAAATTCGGGCGCTGGGTTGGGAACCACGCCACACAGCCGAGGAAGCGATTCGCCAAACGGCCGTTTGGTACCGCGACAACGAGTGGTGGTGGCGCAAAATCAAGAGCGGCGAGTTCCGCCAATACTACGAAACGCAATACGGCGAGCGTCTGCGGGCGACTGAATCGTAATACACCGCCTGTTGGCAAAACATTGAGCTGCTTACCGCTGCGGCTGATAAACGGGGATTTCGTTTATCAGCCGCATGTTTGTTTTAGGGGAGCAACGGCCGTGGCACGATGGGCAAAAAGATAAAGTGATCGAAGGGAACGGCCGTGGCCGTTGGCGTCACCGTGGCCGTACTTGTTGGCGTCGCGGTGTTGGTCGCCGTCGGTGTCTGGGTGGGCGTGGCCGTGGCTGTCGGGGTGGGCGTGGCTGTTTGAGTGGCTGTTGGAGTCGCTGTCGGCGTCCAGGTTGCCGTTGCGGTTGCCGTATGCGTCGGCATAGGTGACGGGGTGCCGGTGGGTGTGTCGGTTGGCGTGGCCGTGTTGGTTGCTGTGGGTGTGTTGGTTGGTGTAGCCGTGTTGGTTGGTGTGGCTGTGTTCGTTGGTGTAGCTGTGTTCGTTGGCGTGGCTGTGTTGGTTGCTGTGGCTGTGTTGGTTGGCGTGGCTGTGTTGGTTGCTGTTGGTGTGTTGGTTGGCGTTCCCACAGTCACCACGGCTGCATTGCGGGCAAACTCAGATGTATTACCCGCGCTGTCCGTGGTGTGCGCCGTCACAATCGCGCCCACAGCCAGGCCGCTGATCGGAACGACAAAGTTACCGCTGCCGTCGGCCACAGCCTGAGCCAGAAAAGTTTTGCCTTCGCCAGAGTTGTCGGTTGGGCTGTTCACCACATCCTTATCGGCCAGGAACAGTTCCACCAGACACCCGGCGCAGGTGCTGCCCGTCACCTGGGCTGTTGTGGCTGCCACAATCTGCGGCGGGGCAATGCCTTCGTTGGGGAAATATGTCAGTCCATCCTCACAAAGGCCCGATTTCAGGCGGATTCCCTGGGCGGCATTGTCAAACAGGCTGTTCTGGCTGAACGTGTTGTAATACGCCTGGCAAGTGCCATAGCTCAAATACCCCTTATCCGTATCCAGGTAAATGCCGTACTCCGGGTGGTAAGCGATGATATTATGCGTCACCAGATTGCTCTGGCTGCCGGCGGTTATGTAAACGCCGGTTAACCCTTTGCCCCGCTCCGGCATAGAGCCGTTGGGCAGGGCAAACAAACCAGCCTCAGTCCCGGGCTGTGGAACAACGTCCAGAGGCCCCAGGCCGGTTGGGGCGACGCCAATGAAGTTATCATAGAGGTGATTGGTAAACACGGTATAAAACCGCACCCCGTCGCCGCCGTTTCCGACGATGACATTGCGGTAAACATCGTTTTGGTTCACCACGTCCTCGAAGGTCACGCCGCGATCGCGGTTGGGGATGGCTGCCAGACCATTGGGCGCCAATCCCACAAAATTACCGGCAAACTGGTTGCCCTGAGTACGGACGTCATGGGAGATTTCGATGCCGTCACGGCCGTTTCCGCTGATCACATTACGCTCGCCCGGATTCAACCCGCCAATCCAGTTGTTGGCTGCGCCTTCGGCCACATCCACGCCATCGGCAATGTTCATCAGCGCGACGGCCCCCGACTGCTTAAGACCAACGTAATTATTGTGGACAATGTTGGCATTGGCCGCTTCCAGGTCCAGGCCATCCTGATCATTCCCGGAGATGATATTACGCGCGGCCGGCGTCGTTCCGCCGACCAGATTGTCATGCGCGCCTAACTGGATGCGTAAACCTTCACCCTCCAACCCGGGAGCCGATTGCGTAAAGGTATTGGCGGCATTTGTGCCCAAAAAGTTACCGGCGATGGTGTTATTGTAGGCGCGATCTCCCAAGACCTGAATTTGCCGGTGCCAGTTGTAGATGGCCAACCCCTGAATCACATTATTCGGCGACAAGAGATGCAGCCCGAATTCAAAGGCAGCATTGCTGCCGCGAATTTCAATTTTGATGACCGCGTTGCCGGTTATCCAGGCGCTGTTGGGCGCGGCGTTACACTGGGTATAGCCGTCGATGGTCAGGCTGGCGTTGTCGTAGGCATCGATGGTCAGGCTGCTGCCGGGCGTGATGGTGACCAGATCCGGGCAAGAACCGTTGGTATTGCGAATATTAAAAGTGATGGTGTCTGCGCCGGTTCGGGCATTGGCTTCTTCGATGGCCGCCCGCAGCGTACACGTGCCGGTGGATTTCAGGCAGAGGCCGTCGCCGTGGTTCATATCGCTCTGATCCTGGGCTGAGTTGACGGTGAACGTGGCCTGTGGCGATTGAAGGCCATCGGAAATTGGGGGCAGCACGGCCGTTGCTTGCCCCCAGGCCGCCAGGATAGTTTGAATATCGGCTATGGTCAGGCAGCCGCTGGCGTTCACGTCATACCGGGCAATGTTGGGATGCAGGCAACGGCCGTTTCGCGCCATATCGCGCCAGACATCCACCGCCAGATACGCATCGGCATCGTTGATGACGTGGTTGCCAGACAAATCCAGCGCGCGGAGTTCGGGCGCGGGATTGTCAGCGGCTTCAGCCTGGTAATGATCGCTCGCCAGCAAGACACGGCCGTTCACATCCACCAGCAAAATATCGGCCAGATCAAGGGTTGTTGGTCCGCCGCTGCGCACATCAAACGCCAGCTCAGCCAGTGCCAGCCGCCCGGAGCCGCCCGCCAGGCTTTGGCGCGGCGGCGACTGAACCGCCACGGCGCAGTCGGCTGTCGGACAGCTTACCGCGCCCACCACCAGGCCATCCGTCTGCGGTACGACGCCCAGATTGAGCAACGGCCGTTCACCCGCCAGCGCCGCTGAGGCACGGCCGTGCGCAGCCCCAACTGGGTTGAATCGTACCTGACAGCCGCTTCAAAGCCGGCCAATCCGGCGACATTTTCCACCATGAGCGTGACAGTCAGAGGTTGCCCGGCAACGGCCGTAGTCGGCGCTTCCAGCCACGCCCGCACCGTTTCCCCCTGCCCGACCACCATTTCAGCGCTGGTTAAAACGAAAATTTCGCCGGCGCTTTGTGTTTCTGCGCTCTGAACGGGTTGCTCAAATTGCCCGGCAAAGCCGCCAAGAAACGCCAAAACAAGAACAGCCAACTTACGAATCATGCTTCCGGTAAACATTGCTCACCTCCGCCAGAAACCAGACGCTACCTGGAGTTTCTGATTTCTGCCAGCACTTGCTGCACATTGGCCACCACCTGATCAAGCGGTTGGCTGGCATCGATGATATAGCTCTTTCCCCTATCCCATTGGTTCACTACATGCAAATAGTTGCGGCGTAATTCGGCCGCTCGCTCTTGGGTTAATTCCTGTTTGCGGGTTTGCAAAACGGCCGTTGGCGCATCCAACAGCAGGATTGCATCCGGCATTGGCGACAGCCGCGCCGCCAATCGCACCCAACGCGGCGAGCCGCCATACCGGTAGCGCAGCGGATCGGCCTGCAAATCCAAGAGCGAATGGCGATCGGCCACCACGAGGATGCCGCGCCGGCGACGGCCGTGAATCTGCAGCCCATACCCCACTACCCAGTCCAACCACATCGCCGCCAGCTTGATGGCCGAACGCAAAGGACTGTGCGGCGGCCTGGCGTAATGTTCGATCTGCCCGGCGCGGCTGGCCGCAGCTGCGCGATACACCAGGCGCGGCCGTCGATGCAGCACAAACAAACCGGCGTACCCGGCCGCGCCCACCGTCCCATCTAGCTGCTGGACAACGCTCGACTTGCCGCTGCCATCCAAACCTAAAAGGGCAATCCAGGGGCACGCAGGGGAAAAGCCATTTTTCAGGCGATTAATGAGTTGTCTCATCGTCAACTGCCATTTGCTACCCGCCATTTTGTCTTCCCCGCCTCGCCGCTTACGGCTCTGAACCATTCGCCAGCCTGACCTGCCCCAGACAATCGCTTAACCGCCGGGCAACGTCTGGCCAGGTAAAGTACGTTTCCGCTTTCAGGCGCGCTTGCCGCCCCATCTGCTGCCGCAAATCGCCATCGGTCAATAACCGCACCATGCCTGCGGACAAATCGGCCGCATTTTCAGACTGCACCAGTAAGCCTGATGATTCATGCTCAATGATTTCTTCCATCGCCTGACCCGTCACGCCGATGCAGGGCAGGCCAAAACTCATGGCTTCCAGCAGCACATCGCCCCACGTTTCCAACCGCGAGGGCAGCACAAACAGATCGGCCGAACGATAGAGCGCGGTGATCACCTGCCGGTCCCACGTCGGCGGGATGAGTTCGATGCCGTTCGCGGCAATGTGATCGGGGATTGATCCGTGGGTGAGCATTTTTAGTCTGGCCCCGGGCACTACTTCGCGCACTTTGGCGAACGCCTCCAGCAAAATATCGCCCCCTTTACGATACAGCTCTTTGCCGATGAAGAGGACGGTGGGGGCGTTGGTAGACGGCCGTACAACCACTTCCGGTAATTGGGCCAGATTCACCCCGCCGCCGATTGTTGTCACTTTTTCCGGCGCGATGCCATAGTCTTGAATGATGGAGCGGCGTACCATATGGCTGCGGGTGAAAATGTGGCTGGTTTTGGCAAAGGCGCTGCGTTCCAGACTCAGCCATTCCTGGCGCTGCTGGGGGGTGAAGGGCGAACGACCGGCAGACGGCCGTTCCGCAGCCAGCCGCGCGGTGTAATCCACATAAATTACACTGGGCGGGGCCTGATCATGCCAACGGCCGTCGAACATCACTCCCACCTGTAATATCAAATCAATCTGCCCATCCAGGGCCTGAAAATGCTTCGTCGCCCGTTCAGAGCGCAGCCGAAAAGCCGGTACGTTCTTGTAAAACCGCTCGCGCCACCGCTGCTGATCCGGCTGAAAGGTCTGTAAGGCATTGAGCAGCCGCGGCGCGCCCTTCAAATTAGCGTCGAAAACGTCAACCACCGTGACATGCTTTTCCAGCGCGGCAAAGAAGAGACCATATTTGATTTTCGCATTCGGATCTCGCTGTATATCCCCAACCAGGGCGCCAGCAATACGCAGTTTACGCTCATTCATTGCGTTTACTATACTCAATAATCGCCAGGAATAAAATTGGCGCAGGCATCTGGCAAAAGAGGCTACCTGTGAATTCGCTTAAATGTCTTCGGCCAAACACAACCTTACACTAAAATTAGCTTCATTGTACCTAAGGAGCCAGCGATGAAACAATTACTTTTTCTATCTTTCTTCTTTTTGTTTGGGCTGACGGCTTGCAGCCCGGGCAGTTCGCCCTCAACGGCCGTGCTGCTAACGGCCGTAAGCGGCGCGCCCGTGACATCTGTTTCCCTCTTTCCTGTGGTAGTGGAAGGGCTGGACCAACCGCTCTACCTGACCAACGCCGGCGACGGCCGTTTGTTTATCGTCGAAAAAGAGGGCGCGATTCGCATTGTGCAAGACGGCCGTTTGTTAGACGAACCGTTTCTGGACATCCGTGATCGGGTCAATGCAGACTCGTCGGAACGCGGTTTACTCAGCGTGGCTTTTCATCCCGATTATGCCCGGAACGGCCGTTTTTTTGTCAACTACACCAACCTGGCGGGGAATACGGCCGTGTCCGCCTTCCAGGTCGGCGGCAGCCCCAATCAGGCTGACCCCGGCAGCGAATCCATTTTATTAACCATCCGCCAGCCATACGCCAACCACAACGGCGGCCAATTACAATTTGGACCAGATGGCTACCTCTACGTGGGCATGGGCGACGGCGGCAGCGGCGGCGATCCGCAAGGCAACGGCCAAAATCCGGCCACCCTGCTTGGCGCGCTCCTGCGGCTGGACGTCGACCAGGCAACCGACGCCGCCCAATATGGCATTCCCACCGACAATCCATTTGTCGCCGACGCCGCCAAACTACCGGAGATCTGGGCTACCGGCCTGCGTAATCCCTGGCGCTTCAGTTTTGATCGCACCACAGGCGATTTGCTCATCGCCGATGTGGGCCAAAACCAGTGGGAAGAAGTCAACTTCCTGCCTGCGGGCAGCCCGGGAGGGAGCAATTTCGGCTGGAACATCATGGAAGGCACGCACTGTTACGACCGCAATACCTGCGATCAAACCGGCCTGATTTTGCCGGTCATCGACTACCGGCACGAACAAGGCCGCTGCTCCATCACCGGCGGCTATGTCTACCGGGGCAGCCAATTCCCCACGCTCGGCGGCGTCTATTTCTTTGGCGATTATTGCAGCGGCGAGATTTGGGGCATGACGGCGGGGGAAGGCGGCCGTTTCTCCGCTCAAGTCCTTTACCGCAGCCCCAGCCGCATCGCCAGCTTTGGCGAAGATGCGGCCGGCGAACTCTATGTGGTTGACATAAGCGGCGGCATTTACCAGATTCGAGAGTAGATTGGCTTTCCGCTGGCTGGTTGGGCAAAGCAGCCAGCCAGCGAGTCTCAATCCACCTTCACCTTAATCTGGCCATCTTCTTCTTTGGCCGTGTACCGTTTAAGACGAACCATCTCGTCTTCCGGCCAGAGCGTGCGGCCGGTGCGCACATCGAAGCAGTAGCCGTGGTCGGGACATTCCAATTTCCCTCGATAAAACTCGCCGCCGGATAAATCGGCGGCGGCGTGGGGGCAAATGCTGCTGACAGCATGCAGCGCCCCTTGCCAGCGCACCAGGATGACCTTCGTGCCGTTCAAATCGACGCTGATCATCTGGTCATTGGGCAGGTCGGTGGCGGGAACGGCCGTATAAAACCCCGCCGCATCCTTCTCCAATTTTTTCTTGAATAAATTCATCGTCACTCCCAATTTACCATCCCCCACAAACGCCAATCGTAAAGCGGAAACCCCAAATCACAAAATCAAACCCGGTCCGGCTTTAGGCCCCACGCTGCCGGCGGACCACACCGCCCACGTCCAGAAGCAGCCCCAACTGCGCCGTCGCTTCGCGCAGCGCTTCCCAATCGTCTTGGCGAACCATCACCGCCAAGTCTCCCAGGCTTTCGCCCAAAAACGGCCGTGTCTTCGGATTTGCGCGCAGTGTCTCCAAAATGCCCGCTTCTCGCACGCGCAGGATAACGGCCGTTTCCAACCGTCCTTCCACACCTCGCTCCGCCCAACGCGCCACCGAACGCTTCACGCTGACGGGCAACGGCCGTCCGCTGGCCTCCTCCAAAAATTGCAAGATCCGGTCCGCGGCAATCCCCTGCTGCTGGGCCATCGTCAACGCCGCCGGCGTCAGGCGATAGCTGTACGGCTGCCCCGCCGCCACCGGTTC
This sequence comes from Chloroflexota bacterium, assembly GCA_029559155.1. Taxonomy (GTDB): domain Bacteria; phylum Chloroflexota; class Anaerolineae; order Promineifilales; family Promineifilaceae; genus Leptovillus. The sequence continues at coordinate 16,813 of JAKQCM010000453.1, read as the reverse complement.
GGCTTCGCTGATGCGCGCCACCTGAAACCGTTGGTAACGATCCGCATTGTGCGGCACCAAAATAGAAGCATCCGCTTGCACCACCAACGGCACGCGCACATCGTCGGATGCCGGCGGCTGGCCTTGCAGCCAACCCATCGCGCGCGGCGTCAGGCGAAACACGCCGCCATCCTCATGACTGGTTTCCACCAAACCCAGCCAAAACAACGGCCCCTGCACCAGAAAACGCAGCAGCCGCCCTTCCACCAGCTCCCAATTGGCAAAACTGGTCACATAAGCGTCGCTGTCCACGTCGCGGATATACCAGGTGTCATAATTGCCGTCCGGTCGCTGAAAATCCGGGTCGGCTTCTTTTATCTGGCCGACCAAATCGGCCAGACGATACCATTCCTCGCTGCGCGGCAGGTGGTCGAGCAGCGTTGAGCGCGCCAAAATGGGATCATTGCTCCAGCCTTCACCTTCGCAGCGCAGATTGGGCGTGTGGCACAGATCGTTCCAGATGGAGCCGCTCCACGCTTCGGCCATGTCACGCAGTTGGGCTTCGCGGCTTTGTTTGAGCCAGGAAACGGCCGTGCGGGTTGGCCGCAGCACATTGTCGGTCTGGCGCAGTAAGCCCATCTCATCGGCCAGGGTCATGAGCAAAGAAAGGCGGTCTGAATTGGCGTCGCCTAACAACGGCCGTATTCCGGCCAACGATTCGGGTCCCAGGTTGGTGGTTTGGGCGGCGGCTAACAACGTAGTCAGGTCATCGACGGCGTCATGGACGGCCGTGTTCACCCCTTTGGGCGCCTGCACAGACAGCAAAATGGGGGTGGGAGCAACGGCCGTTTCGGCCACAACCTTTACCCCGGCTGTCGGAAATTGGGCCAACAATTCACCCGGCAAATAATAAAACTCAATCAGCCCTTCAGCCGCCTCATCAAACCCCCGATAAAGAAACCCGCGATACCACAACGATTCCGCCGGACTGATCGGATCAAACCACGGCTCTTCCCGTTCTAACCGCCCTGGTCCCATCAGACGCACTTCGCCGTGCGCGCGGCTGTAAGTAGCCACCGGCAGTTGTCCGCCAGCCTGAATAAGATCCCTGAGCGCGGCCCCCTCTTCCGGGGAAAGATACAGCAGCTCCTGTGGCATATCCAACTGGGCCAGCGCTTGCGCCAAAACTTTGACGCAGGCCACTTTATCCAGTCCGGTCAGGTCCATCTCCCACCACTCGCCGATCACGCGTAAGACGATCAATTCATGGTCATTCAGGGCTTGTTCCAGAGCGCGCATACACTTCTCCTAATAAACCACCTCAATGGCGGCGGGCATACTGGTGATTGTTACCTGGCGAAGCTTGTCTTCGGTGAAGGCAAACATTTCGCCGTCGATGTGGATCGGCGCGGGTTCCAGCAGGCGAATGGTGATTTGCCGACTGCGACGCATGGTCACATGGCGGCTGTAAATGTGGGTTCCTTTAACGGCCTGCGACAGCATTTGCAGCATCGTCAGGCGGCCAACAGGGTTGACCAGACAACTGTCGATGAGGTTATCGTCCTGGCGAGCGTCTGGCGTCAGCAAAAAGCCGCCGCCGCTGCGCTGCCCAATGCCCAACGCCAGGAACAAGGTCTGCTGATGAACCAATTCGCCATCAAACTTTATTTCTAACTGCGGGGTATCGTAATAAAAGGCGATGCTGTGCAGCACGGCCAGGAAGTATTTCAAAAAGCCGTGGATGCGGGTGATTTTGATGGTTTGCACCACCACGCGGGCGTCGAAACCGATGCCGAAGTTGTTGTCGAAAATTTGGGCACGGCCGTTTTCATCTTCAATGTAGGCCAGATCGACCCATTTACTCTGGCCGGCAAACAGGCGAGTTACGGCCGTTGGCCAATCTGCCGCCACGCCGCTGCAAAAAGCAAAATCATTGCCTGATCCCAACGGAATCACGCCCAATTTAGCCGCCGGCTTGCCCTCGGCCATCAGGCCATTGACCACTTCGTGCACAGTGCCATCGCCGCCCGCCGCCACAACCAGATCGTACCCGGCGGCGGCGGCTTCGCGCGCCAATTGTTCGGCGTGTCGCGGCCGCTGCGCCAACACCAGTTCCAGTTGTCCAAAGGGTTTGGCAGCCTGGAGAATGCCGGTTTGCAGCTGGGCGGCACGGCCGTTATCGGCGGCCGGGTTCAAAATTACTTTTACACGCATGCGGCTTTTCTCCGTTATAGTACCAATCACCTATTGGGAACCTGCTGCCTTGTCATTACCACTCACAGGGTCAGAATTGTACCCTGTTTCCTCCTCTGGCACAGATCGCCGACCTCTTATAGATGCCGGTATCATTGCTTTACACCCTTATATAAACGTGTTATACTCGCGCCAACATATTATGTTACGTTAACTACGGGGTCAATGCTGAATTTCCCTACAATCTGTCACCAGCGACAACCCTTTTATGCAGCGAGAAAAGTGTGCCATGAATCAGGGATTGCCTGATCAGACCACAACGGAAGGAGACGCCTTTATCGACCAGTTGGCTGCTGCTTTTTGCCGGCGCGGCCTGCGGCTGCCCGCGCTCATTGCTCTGGAAGCAGGCCAGCCGTTGGCCTTGTTAGGCGGCCAACTTTTGTGGATGGCCGAACCGGCGCTGTCCTTGTTGGTAAAGGGCGAGACGATCCGCCAAACAGCCCATTTATTGGAAGACCCAACGGCCGTTGCCGCCCTGGTACGCCGCCTGGAGCATGAAACCCCATGACAAACCTGGCGCCTTTGGTGATCATTGTTCTGGTAGCTGTGTCGATTTTGTTAGGAAGTCGGCGATTGGCCCAGCGAGAAGGCCCGGCATTACGGCCGTTAGCCGGCTACACCGCGCTCAAAGGACAGGTTGGGCGAGCCATCGAAAGCGCCAGCCAATTACACATCAGCCTGGGACGCGCCAGCCTGACCGGAGCCGCCAGCACCACCAGCGTCGCCGCACTGGCCGTACTAGACAGACTTGCCGAAGAAGGCTGCGCCAATGACACCCCACCCATCACCACCGTCGGCGATGGAACCCTGCTGCCCCTGGCCGAAAACAATCTGCGCCACGCCGCCGAATATGCCAACAGCTCCACCGGCATCCCTCCCGGAACCGCCCGCTTCATTGCCAGCCGCAACGACGCCTTCGCCTACGCCGGCGGCGTAGCCAGCGTTATCCAACAAGAGAAAATCTTGGGCAGCATCATGGTGGGGCATTTTGGCCAGGAACTGGCCATTGTCGCCGAAGTCGCCGCCCGCAATCAAGTGCAACAAATTATCGGCTCAGACGATCCCCTGGCATTGGCCGCAGCCGTACCTGTCACCGACAATCTGATGATTGGCGAAGAGATGCTGGCAGCGCCCGCGTATATGCAAGGGAAACCGGCCCAGTTAGCCAGCCTGCAACTTCAAGATATATTGCGCATTCTCATCAGCCTGACCATTTTGGGTCTGGCTATTTATCGTTTTGCTGGCGGTTAAGCCGGCCTGTAAGCGGTCGTTATGTTTAGACGCGGTTTGCCACTCATCATTGCCATCAGCTTCGGCGGTCTTACTCTGATCAGCCTGCTGTTTTCCATTCCTGAAATTAGCAGCCTGATTTTGGAGTGGGCCAGTTTTCTGGCCGCCGTGGCGCTGCTCCTGGGCGCTATCAACCTGCTGAGCGTCCATACGCAACGTCTGGCCGGACACCGGCCGGTTGGCGGGCAAAATATCTACAGCGCCGCTCTGGTTATTAGCATGTTGGTTGTTTTTGGCCTGGGGATGACAGACCTGATCGGCATGACCAACAACAGCGTTGGCGTTGTGTTTAATTGGATTCAGGCGCCGTTGGAAGCCGCTTTGGCATCCTTGTTGGCCTTTTTCTTACTGCTTTCCGGGATTCGCTTGTTACAGCGGCAGCGCACCATTTCGTCGATTTTGTTTCTGGCAACGGCCGTGCTCATTCTGCTCAGCAATGCGCTCATCGCCAGCCCTATCCTGCCCCAAAGCATCAGCAGCCTGTTCCAACAACTGCGCGATCTTATTCAAAGCATCATCGTCACTTCCGGCATGAGAGGCATTTTGATTGGGGTTGCTTTAGGCGCAATTACTTTGAGCATCCGCCTGTTACTTGGCCTGGAACGGCCGTATAACAAATGATTAGAAAAACCATTTGCCAGGAGTGCAACACTCCCAACACACCAGGCGGCAAATTTTGCAGCAATTGTGGCGCGCGTCTACCCAAAAGCACCAGCATCATGTGCCCCCGCTGCCAGACTCCCAATCCTTCCAGCAATTTCTACTGCGATAGCTGCGGCTCCCGCCTGGTTCAAGAAGAAATCCCTCTGCCAGAACAACCTGCGCCCGAAGAGGATTTGCCCACCAGCGCCAAAATGTTTTCCCTGCCAACCCGCAAACCTGGCGATACCGGCGAATTAAACGCCGAAAACGTGATGGACTGGCTGATGTCTGGGCAAGGCGACGCAGCCGACGACAACGCGAAACCCAAAACCGATACCGGCAAACTGCCCCGCCTGTCTGATCTGACGCCAGAGCAGCGCGGCAAAACCGACGACTTACCGGCCTGGCTGGTGGACTCCGACAGCCAGGAATTCCTTATCGAAGCCCCGGAAGATATTACCACCGAACACTTCCTGAACATGATCAAGCAGATCGATGAGGAAGAGCGCAAAAAATTAACCGGCATGTTGTCTGATCCTGCGCTGACCGGCAAAGGCGGCAAACTGCCAGATTGGCTGCAAGAATTTGTCCAATCGGCCGAAGAAACCGGGGAAAAACCACCGCCAAAAGCGACGCCGCCATCGAAACCTCAGCCCGGCAAACGCGGAACAGCCAGCCAGCCGAGCGCTGACGCCGAGGACCTTGACTGGTTGAGCGAACTTGGTCCGCTGAACACCGACATGCTGGCTCATCCGGTTGAACAACCACAGAGTCAACCGCCGCAAGGCAAAACGAAAAACGATTTGCCCGACTGGTTGGGCGATCTGGAACCGCCCAATACCGAGATGCTGGCACGGCCGTCTTTCGCCGCCGATGAACCCTCCGTTGACGCCATCTTATCCGGCGAAGGCTCAACCGAAGGTATACCCGATTGGCTGGCGGCCACAGGCGCGCCAGACACAGACAGGCTTTCTCATCCCGTAACCGCCGCCAGATTTGATGAAGAAGAAGCCGAAGAAGATTACCCGGAATGGCTTGTCAAGCCGCCGGATACCAGTGAACTGGCGCTGCCGGCTGCGCCCAAACAGGTAGAAAGCGGCGTCGCCGCCGATTCTCTGGCAAAAAAATCGGTCACGGACTGGTTGGCCGGTTTTGAAGATGATGATGATGCAGAAACGGCTGAAGTAGCCGACGTGGCCGAAGAAGAAGATGATAAATTTGATACTATCTTCGCGGAAACGGCCGTTACCCCCATCGAAGAAACAAAAACCCGCAAAACACTCACCGATTGGTTGGGAGAATTGAACAGCCGCGATGCAGCGGAACCATCTGACGATGAACCCGAGTCAGCCACAGAAACTTTCCCCGACTGGTTGGGGTCTTCAGAGCCAGAAACATCTACAGAAGATGAAGCCTCGCTAAGTTTTGGCATGACCGGTCCGCTGCCAGACTGGCTGGACGAATTAGAACCCGCAGACGCCAAACCAGTCGCCGAAGAAACCCTCGTGGCCGGGATGCTAGACGATTTATTAGGACCAGCGCTGCCGGAAGAAGCATTTCTGGGTGAAGAGATTGATGACGAGGCCGAGGAGGACACGGCTGCCGCCTCGTTCAGCGAATTCCCATCCGATGCCCAACCGCTCAATGTTAACGAGGAACCGGATTGGTTAAGCGAATTAGCAGCTTTTGATCCGAATGCGGCGGTTGCCGATGAATTTGTGGCTGAAACCACATCGGCCGTGCCCGAGACAACGGCCGTTGAAGAGCCCCTGGTTGCAGAATCAATGGGCGACGACACCTGGGGCGACGACACCTGGCTAGAGATGCCCGACGAACGGGAAACGGCCGTTTCCACCCTCGAAGACATCCCTCTTGGCGACGCCGGAGACGAAGAATGGGCCGATCTGGACAAAATCCTGGGTGATGTGAACACCGAAAAAGAAGGGTTTGTTGATTGGCTAGATGAATTTGCCGACACGCCAGACGCTTCCTTGATGCTGGACTCATCATTCGATGCGGACGACGAATCCACACAAGAAAAACCGCTCATCTCCACCGGAGAACTGCCAGAGTGGATCGCGTCCTTGCGCCCGGAAGACACCAGCCAACTAGACAGCCTGCTGCCGTCTGCCCTGCCCACAGCCGAGGACAATCTCTACGCCATCGCTGCGGATGAACTGGGAGACGCCGATTTGCCGGAGTGGCTGAGCGATACGGCCGTTTCCGCGCCAGAAAAACCGGTCACCACCCTGGTTGGGGCAGAACTGCCGGTTTGGATAGATACAGAAAGCGACCTCGGCGAACCATCCAGCGAATTGGCATCTATTCTGGCCGATTTGCCGACCGCACCGCCGCCGGAAGATCTGCTGCAAAAAGCGGAAATCCCGCAGTGGATTCAAGATTTAAAACCCGCCGAATTAACCGGCAAACCCACCGCCGCCCCCGATTTCAAACTGGAAACGACAGGGCCGTTGGCCGGCATGCCCGGCGTGGTAAAAGTAGAACCCATCGTGGCCATGCCGCGCACCATCACCCCCGCCGACCAATTCACCATCACCAAAGAGCAGCAGCAGCAAGCGCGCCTGTTACGCCAACTGGTTCAGGAAGAACATCAATCCACGGCGCGAGCGTATGGCGCAGGCACGACGGCCAGCAAAAACGGACTGCGCCTGCTGCTGGCGGTGGTCCTGTTTGCCGCGGTGATCTTCGCCTTACTGGGACCAGATTTATTGGCCGGCGAGCCGCCCGCTTCTTTGTCTGCGGCAGGGGAAGGAGTACACACGGCCGTTACCGCCGCCGCCGGCAAGCCGGTGCTGATTGCTTTTGAATACACACCCGCCATGTCCGGCGAACTGGATGTGGCCGCGCGCCTGTTACTGGGCCAATTACAAGACAACGGCAGCCAGATTATTACCGTCAGCCAATCAGCGGGAGGAACGGCCGTGGCCGAAACCCTCACCCAATCCCTGGAAAACCCGCCCATCCACATCGGCATGTTGGTTGGCGAAGCCATCGGGCTGCGGCAACTTGGCAACTGCCTGGGCAGCCAGCCAACAACCTGCGCCACCCTGCAAGGCCGCAGCCTAAACGCCAATACGCAGGCGGCCCTTCAAGACCTTGGTTTAATTATCGTACTCACCGGCGAACGCGACAGCCTGGTCAACTGGCTGGAACAAATCGACCCCAACACCAATATCCCAATCATCGCCGGCGTCACACAATCGCTTGGTCCTGTGGCGGCCCCCTATTACGCCAGCGGCCAGCTTCACGGCATGTTAGACGGCTTGCCAGACACCATCGCCCTGGCCAACCGCTACGGATCATCGGCAGATTTGACCCAGGCTGAGGCGCAATTAAGGGCGCAGAGCCTTATCCAACTGGTCGCTGCCCTGCTCCTGGTCATTGGCGCGCTGGCGCTGGCCGCCAACCGTAAAAAGTCGTCTACGCAAGGACAATGACAAAACGAACATGAATGACACATTGGGTCTTGTGATCGGTTTTATCTTAACGCTTTTGATTTACAGCTATGTCATCGGCGATAATCCCGCTTACCGGTTGGCTGTGCACATTTTGGTTGGCGTCAGCGCCGCCTATGCCGCTGTTTTGGTGCTGCGGCAAGCTATTTTGCCCATATTTGCCCAGTTGGCGGCAAACCCCCTGAGCATCAACTCGCTGTTATGGTTGGCGCCCATTTTGTTGGCTATGTTATTGATTTTGCAGCGGCTGCCCCGTTTTGCCTGGCTGGGCGACAATGCCACAGCTCTGTTGGTGGGTGTTGGCGCAGCCATTGCCCTGGTGGGCGCGATCACCGGCACGCTGTTACCGCAAATTCTGGTCTTTGGCGATGCCGGGAACACATCTTTATCGCCGATACAAGGAATTGTTACGGCCGTGTTGACCGTTTGCACCTTACTGACGTTTCATTTTACCGGCAAGAAAAATGAACAAGGAGAATGGGTACGGCCGTTTTGGCAGCGTGGTTTCGTTCAAATCGGTCAGGCCGTTCTTATGATCACCTTTGGCGCACTGTTTGCCGGCTTACTCAGCACCAGCCTGGTGCTGCTAACCGAACGAGTCGGTTACTATTTCGCGCAGTTTATGCTGATGCTCCAATGACCATACCTGAGGAAAAAGAAACCCAAGAACCCAAAACGCTGGAATCTTATCTCATCGCGGAATGTGGCACTACAAACACCACCGTCGCTTTGTTTGATCTGGCCGTCGGCTCATACCGCCTCATTGCCCAGGCGACTGCCCCCACCACTGTTGGCGAACCCTGGCTCAACATCATGGAAGGGGTGTATTTAGCCATCCAGCGCATCGAAGCCATCACCGGGCGAACCCTCCTGACTAGCCAACGCAAACTCATTACGCCAAGCCGAACAAACGGATCTGGCGTCGATCAATTTGCGGCCGTGGCCAGCGCCGCCCAACCCCTGGCTACATCACTCGTCGGCCTGTTCGACGAAGTGAGCCTGGCCAGCGGCCGCCACGTGTTGGGCAGCACCTATGCCCAGACAACCAACAGCCTGAGCCTGAGCCAGGAACAAAATGAAGAAAAACATCTGGCGGCCATCATAGCCCAAAAACCGGACATCATTCTCATTGTGGGAGGCACAGACGGCGGCGCAGAACAACGGCTGCTGCACCTGGTAGAAACTGTCAGCATCGGCATTGGGCCATTGGCGGGCGAGAAACCCATCCAGGCTGTTTTTGCCGGCAACAAAAACCTGCGCGAACGTGTACGCGATCTGTTAAAAGATCGCGCCAAAATCCACATGGCCGATAACGTACGCCCGGCATTGGATAACGAAAACCTGACAGATGCTACTCGGGTGCTGAACGAGTTGTACAGCGATCTAAAAATCGGCGCTTTGCCGGGCGTGCACACCTTGCATGAATGGCACCAACAGCCCATCATTCCCACCCTGCAGGCCTTTGCCACCATAGCCCGCTATTTTGCCGCGCTGAATAAGGGGCGCGTGTTGGGCGTGGACCTGGGCAGCAACAGCGTGTCGCTGCTGCTGGCCGATGCGAATGGCACGCAAACATATATGCGTAATGATCTGGGCATGGGGCAGCCCATTATCAATCTTCTGGACGAAGTGGATGCAGCGGCGATTGCGCGGTGGCTGCCGTTTGCCATTTCCGATGAAGAAATCCGCGACTTTATTTTTTACAAATCCCTGCATCCGCAAACTATTCCAATGACGGAAGCCGAGTCTTATTTGGAACAGGCGATTGCGCGGGAGATTATTCGTTGTGTTGTGCCCGAACCGCTGCCGTCGTTTAACATGTTGTTGGCGCGTGGGCAAACTTTGACGCATACGCCCAGGGCGGGTCAATCTATTTTGCTGCTGCTTGATGCCTTGCAGCCAACGGGCATTTTCTCGGTCGCTTTGGACAAATATGGCGTCTTGCCGGCGTTGGGCGCTTTGGCCTCTGAGCAGCCGTTGGCGGTGGTTCAAGCTTTGGAAGCCGGGGTGCTGTCTGACCTGGGCTGGGTGATTGCGCCTACGGGCAAAAGGCAGGCCGGCCAATCTTTGGTGAAAGGGGTGGTGGAATCTCCCCAGGGCCAGTTTAATCTGGATGTGGAACACGGCCGTATCGACACCACCATCTTAAACTCCGGCCAGGTAGCCCAAGTAACTTTGCAGCCTGACAAACGAATTGATCTGGGCTTTGGACCGGGAAAAGGGAAAAAACTAACGGTCCATGGCGGCGCAGTCGGGCTCATTGTGGATGGTCGGGGACGGCCGTTGCCCGATTTCGACGAAGACAAACGGGTTGAGCAAGTACACAAGTGGTATTGGGACGTGGGTGGTTAATGGCCATGCAGACGCTAATTCGCACCACAGTGATTGAACCACATATCCGCCTTCTTGTGCGGCGCATGCTGCCGGTTGCCGGAGATATTGTCACCGGCATTGGGCAAACGGTAAACCCCATGCAAACCGTGGCGCGGGCGACCCAATTTACCCGCTACCGCATTTTGCCGCTGAGCGAGATATTGCAGATTCCGCCGACCGAACTGCCCGGTTTGTTAACCGTGCAGACAGGCGAAAAAATTACTTTGGGGATGACCCTGGTGGATAAAAAGGGGATGTTTGGCCGCCGACAGCAGTATCAGTCTCCCTTTGAGGGTGAGGTGTTTGAGGTTAGCAACGGCCGTCTCATCCTGCGGCAAATGTCTGAAGTGATCGAACTGCGGGCGCTCGTTGCCGGCCGGGTAATCGAACACATCGCCACGCGCGGCGTCGTTTTGGAAACATTCGGCTCTCTCATTCAAGCCACCTGGAGTACAAACGATGAAGACGCTGGGCTGCTGAAAATGTTGGCCATGTCGCCCGACTCGCTGTTTTTCCCAGAACAAATCAACGCCGACGCGACCAGTACCATTTTAGCCGTCGGCTGCTTTGATCAGATAAAAGTGTTGGAACGCGCCCGCGAAATAGGCGTTCGAGGCATCATCACCGGCAGTTTACCGGCGCATATTTGCCAGGCAGCCAGCCAAATGGACCTGCCCGTGTTTGTTACGGATGGCATTGGTTTACACGGCATGTCCGAGCCTGTTTTCGAGCTGCTGCGAACGGCAGACGGCCGTCGCACCGCCCTGCTTGGCAAAAAATCTGGCGTCAAAACAGAACGGCCACAAATCATCATACAGGCCGACAAAAAAACAACCCAGACACCACGAGCCGCCACCGAACCTTTGGCCGTCGGTCAGATGGTTCGCCTGCTGCGGCAGCCCTACCTCAACCAGATGGGCACAGTCCACCACCTGTACAGTCTGGCGCAGGCGACACCCGCCGGCAGCAAAGCCTCAGGAGCAGATGTACGCCTGGAAAGCGGGCAAATTGTGTTTATGCCTTACGCGAACATGGAAGCGATCATATAATTAAATCGGTTAACCGGTAACCTATCGAGGTTGAAAACCCACAAGTTGGAGGGACACATGGAAGAAGATGGCTTTATCGTTCAAGGAGAATCTGCAGATACAACTGGCGGCTCCAGCAATCGGCCGTTTTTCACGGCCGTTGGCATTTTATTGGTGATTTTTATTTTGGCGGCCGGCTGCTCGGCTTTCTCCCTGTTATCCCGCGGTTCTACGGATCAGGTTGCCGTGGCCACAGTGGCTGCAATTGAAACCCAAAACGCAATCGTGGCCGTAACCAACGAAGCGGTTACCCAAACCATTGCCGCAATGGAAACAGAAGCCGCCCGCCCCTCGGAAACACCATCCCCGCCGCCAACCTTTACCCCAACCGCGCAGGCATCGGCCACCCCGCAACCGACCAATACACCTGTCGTAGCTGATGGGGAATTGCCCGCCGACGGCAGCGAGCTGGGCACGCCTAATTTGTCGGGAACAAGCACATTCGATAACCCCGCGGACAGCAGCACGCCAACACCCATTCCGGTTGTAGGCGGCGGCGATGGTTCGCTGCCCAACACAGGCATCGACACCTGGGGCGTCATGCTGCTTGGTCTGGCGCTGGTGGCTGTCTTGTTCATGGCCCGACGTCTCCGGCAAGCCTGATCGGCAAAGCTGGTCAAAAATCGATTAACGAACCCCATTGGGCAAATGCCGATTGCTGCGGGTTTAACTCAACTGTGTGGGTAGTATACATAATAGGGAAACGGCCGTTGCCCGCAGAACGGTCGTTTTTTATCGCTTTCAACTGGCAATTGTAACTACCGATTCTAAAGCACACATCGACGGTAACCCACTCCCAGGCACAACATTCAGCCGAAAGCTTATGTTATAATACCCCTTGTGATCCTTCGAGTAGCATTTGCAGGTAAATTCAGTTATGAGACGTACAGTAACCATTCTCCTGGTCGAAGATGACAAGTCCATGCTTTTTGGCATGAGTGACCTCCTTCAAGTCGTCGATATTGATTATGAGGTCATTGTACTGACAGCCGGAAACGGACAAGAAGCGCTGGAACTAATGGAGAGAACCACGCCAGATCTCATCGTATCGGACATCATGATGCCCTTGATGGACGGCTTTCAATTTTTAACTGAAGTCCAAAAAAAACCAGCCTGGGCCAATATCCCCTTCATTTTTCTTACAGCTAGAGGTGAAAAACACGAAATTCACAAAGGCCGTCTGAGCGGCGCTGCGTTGTATATCACCAAGCCATTCCAAAGTATGGATTTGCTGGAACTGATCAAAACGCAGCTGGATCGCAAATTCCAACTCGAACACACCAACGAACAACACATCAACAACCTGAAAAAGAATATCCTCCAAATTCTAAACCATGAGTTCCGCACCCCACTAACCTACGTGACGGCTTATTACGAAATGCTGGCGGACAGTGTCAACACCTATGCCGATACAAACAATTTTCAGGAATATTTGCGCGGAATCCAGGCCGGTTGCATCCGCCTGACTCGTCTGATAGACAGTTTTATCGCCGTCATTGAATTACGCACGGGCGAGGCGCAGCGACATTTTTTGCGTCAGGCTGAGTGTATTAACGATGTAGACGCCATTATTCAAGAAGCCGTGGGCACTGTGGCCGACAAGGCGGCGCGGAACCATTTAGCCATCCAGTATTCACCGGCAGTTAATTTGCCGCCAATCTTTGGCGATCGCCGCAGCCTACTGACTGTTTTCCAACAAATTTTAGACAACGCCATCAAGTTTTCGTCCAAACGACTGTCGCCAACGCTGGGGACCGTGGTGGAAATTCACACGGCCGTTACCGACACCGAACTGGCGATTGCTTTTCAAGATCATGGTGTAGGGCTGCCCAGGCACATGCAAAACCAGGTATTCGACCTGTTTGTGCAGTACAACCGCGATCAACTGGAGCAGCAAGGAGCCGGCGTAGGCCTGACCATTGCCAACGGACTGGTAAAACTGCATAACGGCCGTATCGAACTAAAAAGCAAAGAAAACGTCGGCAGCACATTCACCGTCATCCTACCCATCTACACCAATACCCGGCCACAACCGGCAAACGGTTCCCGCACGCCAACCACCGCCAATATCCTCATCGTCGAAGACGATCAATTCCTGCTTGAAGGGTTACGAGAACTCCTGGAAATCTATCAAGGTCCATACCACCTCAACACCTTCATCGCCAATAATGGTAAAAAAGGGTTAGACGTTCTGGCGGAACACACGCCAGACCTCATTATTTCCGACATCATGATGCCGGTCATGGATGGCTTCACCTTCTTGCACGAAGTTCGCAAAAATCCCGAATGGGTCCAAATCCCCTTCATCTTTCTTACCGCCAAAGGAGAAAGACGCGACATTCACGAAGGGCTGCGCAGCGGTGTAGAGGAATACATCACCAAACCCTACGACAGCGAAGAACTGATCGGGCTGGCCATCAAACAACTCGATCGCCATTTTCAAATGAAACGGGCCATTTCCCGCAACTTCGATGCGCTCAAGCGCAGTATCGTGGAATTGATCACACCCGATTTCCGCGTTCCCTTAGCCTCCGTAGCCAAATACTCCGGTGAATTCGAACAACAAATCACCGAAGCGCGCACTGATGAAGACCTGAAAGCTTCACTCCAAGGCATTCAAAACAGCAGCATGCGCCTCAGCCGCCTCGTCGAAGATTTCATCTCGCTGGCTGAGCTAAAAACAGGCGAAGCCGACATGGCCTACGACCTCCGCGTTAGCGATGTCAGCGACATTGGCTTTCTACTCTATGAAACAGGCCAGATTTACGAACAGATGGCCATGCAAAAGGGGCTTACCATCAGCTGCCCCCTGGTAAGCGACTTACCCACCATCCAGGGAGATCGGGCGACACTCATCAACTGTATCCAACGGCTCCTGGATATGGGTCTTGGTTACTACCATCCATCCCATACCGAAAACCCGATCAAAATGACGGCCTATACGGAAAATGGGGAAGTTGATCTCTCGATTACCTTTCCCTTCCCCCTACCGGCTGACGAAGCCGAGGCTATCGATAATTATTTGTTAGCGAAGGATTTAGATAATTTCGACCTGCCTAATGGCGCGCCAAGCCTGAGTATTGTGAACGGCTACATGAATTTGCATAACGGCCGTCTCCTCTTCAACCATTCACCCAACCACTTCACCTTTTCTATGGTACTGCCCATCAAAGCAGCAACCGATAACTAGTTCAGCCCGTAATAAGTTTCAAATCCCAAGATTAGACCAAAGGAGACTCTAAAATGGCATCCCTACTGGAAAAAACCCAAACACTCATCCAGGCAAATCTACACGAAATGGTGGATCGCGCTCTGGAAGCCAACTCGGTCGCCGTCATGAAACAATACATTCGCGACGCCGAAGAAAATCTGGACGACCTGGAACGCGCCGCCGCCACTGTAGGCGGCGAAGTTAAATCCATGGAACGAAAATACAAAGAGTATAAGAAAAAAGCCGATCAACTCGACCACAACATTGATATGCTGCTGATGCAAGGCAAGCCAGAACTGGCCACAGCCGCCCAAAACGAACTTAACAGCGCGCGTCGCTTACAAGAACAATACCACACGCAGTGGGTCCAACAACAACGCGAATACGAATCGCTGCTTAACGCCCGCCTCAAGCTCCAGGCCAAACTGCAAACCATCCGCCAGGAACAGAAAGAAATGGAAGCCTTGCTGCGTCTGGCCAAGTCCAAAGAAGTTACTGTCAAAGCCATTAAAAGCCTGGATGACCTGCAAGGCATTGGCGATGGCGACATTGCCCGCCTGCGTGACTCCATCCAAACCCGCCTGGATACAGCCAGCGCCCACAGCGAAATGTACGCCAGCAGCCTGAACAATCAGATGGACGACATCTTGGGAAAAACGGAAATCGAGTTACAGCTTGAAGAACGCAAACGCCGCCTGGGATTGGCCGAGCCAGCCGCCCCAACCTTCGAGACCGACGAAGAGGAATCCGCATCAACGTTGAAAAACGAGTAACGGCCGTTTCCGCCGCACACATTCATCGGCAACGGCCGTATTTACCCTGTCAGTATTGTTTGCCCGATTTTGTCGCCTGCATACCCCATCCTCTCAACCAGAAGATGGGGCATGTAGATTGACCGCAAATCGGGTATCTTTTATTCTTATTCTCATGTCTACACCCAACAGCGAAACCGATTTAAGAGCAGGCATCGCCGCCCTAAAGGCTGGCAACCGCACCCAGGCGCGCGACTTGCTGCTGCAAGTGGTAGACAAAGACGACACCAACGAAATGGCCTGGTTATGGCTCAGCGGAGCCGTCGATTCCCTTGAAGATCGACAAATTTGCCTGGAAAATGTGCTGACCATCAATCCGGATAATGCTGCCGCCCGCCGTGGCCTGGCAAAATTGACCGGCCAAGAAACAGAAGCGGAAACGCACCCCACGCCCAACACGCCCATCACCATTCGCCGCGAAATTCCCGCCAACACCCTGGCCGCCGCCATTCTCTACCCCGAACGGCAAATCCAGGAATGGGAAGAGCATCAACCTACCAGCGCCTACGCCGTCCAAACCACCGGCCTCAAACACACCTCCAGTTACCACGATGTCTGGGAACGCGACACCGACCTCTGCGCCTACTGCGCCCAGGAAATTACTCCCCAGACAAACACCTGTCCCCAATGCGGCCGCAACCTGCTCATCTCCGATTATCGCTACGCAAACCCGAGCGCCAACCTCCATGTTCTCTGGGTACTGCTCGTCAGCATTGCCCAGCTTTACCTGATCCAGGCTATTTACGATGTGATTGCTCGCCAAAGCCTGCTGGCGGCAGCCCTGCCCCTTTGCCTGATGGCCCTATTTCTGGTTCTCACTGCCGGCGTCTACTTCCGCCAATTTTGGGGGTATATCGGGGCCATCGCCGCCTTGTCCATCATTCTCTTCGTCAACATCATCGGCATCCTCCTGCCGGCCGAACTCATGCCAGAGACGCTGTTACCCGTCGCCCCCATGATCGATAACGTCGTAAACCCGATGGTGCGTGGATTAGATGATTTCTTGCGCTACTTCCAACTGGCAACAATTGTTCTGGCTCTCATTGTGGCCACGCTGAAAGCCGGCCCGGATTTCGAGCGCGTGCAGCGTCGCCAGATAGCCCAGGTACAAAAGGGCGTTCAAGAAGCAGCCCGCTACCACGCCATCGCGCGTGAAGCGGCCAAACGAGGAGAATGGGCAACGGCCGTACTCCACTGGCAGCGCGCCGCCGCCAAAACCCCAGGCCAGGTCAGCTTCCAACGCCACCTCGGCAGCGCCTACGCCCGCCTCGGTTTCTACCAGCGCAGCGCCGACATCCTGCAAGCCGCCCTGCCCCAAACCAACGACCCAGCCCAAAAAGCCCAAATCGAACACCTGCTGCAAGTTGTAAACCAACATACTGTCAACACTCAAGAAGAAAAACATAATGGCTAACGAAAAACGAGAAGAACTCGAAAAACGCGTCAAAAGAGCTTACATCGAAAACGCCTTCTTTCGCTGGGAAAGCGCTGTCATCATCGCCCTTACTTTAATTCTCACCGTAGTAGCTTTTACTCGATTTGACAACATCTATATTTCATTGCTGCCTATTGTTATCGGTTTACTAGCCGAAGCAGCTATTGTCGCTTCCAGCCTCACCGACAAACAGCTCTACCAAAAAATCATGGCCGAAGCCCTCCACCGCGAATTCGATCCCAAACACATCGACG
>JAKQCM010000444.1 GCA_029559155.1 Chloroflexota bacterium | reverse complement strand
TTGGCGCTGGCTGCTTTTTTTGCCGCTTCTTGTGCGTCAACTGCCGCGGCGCAGGCTGACAATGGTATCACACAACCCCTGAATGGCGAGACGGTTTCCGGCGTGGTGGTGGTGACCGGCACGGCCGTTCACCCCGATTATCTGCGTTATGAATTGTCGTTCAGGTACGTTACCAGCCCAACCGCCGATTGGATTGTCTTTGCCGAAGGCAGCGAACAGGTTAACCAGGGCACGCTGGCGGTCTGGGATACAACCGTGGGGCGAGATGTAGGCAGCCCTGTTTTCCCGGACGGCCGTTATCAGCTCCGTTTGCGTGTTGTGCGCACGGATTACAATTATGACGAATATTTTGTCAGCGACCTGATTGTGGCCAACGATACGCCGCTGGAAGCAACGCCCACAGGCACAGCGCCGGCCGAATCAACTCCGGCACTACCGGAGGCTGGGGAAACGGCCGTTTTCCAACAGCCAACACCTTTGCCATCGTTAACGCCTTTTCCCACACCGACCACGCCGGCCGTGTCGACAAACTCGGCCGCCAACCCGGCAGCCACAATTACCAGCGAAGGTTCGGGCGGCGTGCTGGACAGCCTGGCGACGGTGGAAGTGGGGCGTTTTGGCCGCGCTTTCTGGCTAGGGGTTCGAGTTACCGGCCTGTTGTTTGCGGCGCTGGCGGGTTATTTGCTGCTGCGCGGCCTGTTTCGTTGGATTTGGCGCTGGGCCTGGCGTCAGAAAAATCAAAGAAATCAATAACCCATTGGGGCAAGAGCCGAAGGGTTTTGCTGCATATGGGGCAAAATTACCCGAGGTGTAACCCTTCGGATCTGTATTGAAACAAACCATCATCACTGGAGAATTTATGAGCCGGTTTAGAGCGATTGTATTAGCCATATTTGCGGTTTCGTTATTGGCTGCCTGCCGCCAGCAGGATACGGCCGTTTCCCCAACCATCGCCCCCACAGCCGCCCCGGTCGCCACCGATGCCGCTGCTGTCGCCGTGACAGAGCAGGCCGAGCCGGAGCCAACAAGCGCCGATCCGGTCGCCGCCGTGGCAGCGCCGACCGATACGCCCAGCCCTACGGCCACGCCGCTCCCGCCCAAAGATTTGGTTGTGTGTGTCGCCGCCGAGCCAACCAGCCTCTTTTTATACGGCGATAATTCATTGACGGCCGTTTCCATTCGGCATGGCATCTACGAAAATCTGGTCAATTCACTGGCCTACGATTATCAGCCGCAAGGTCTTGCGGCTCTGCCGTCTGCCGATGCCGGCAGCGTGCGCCTGGAAACGGTTGAAGTGAAAGAAAACGCCACTGTCCTCGACGCGCGCGGCGTGGTCCAGCGGTTCACCAAAGGCGTGACAGTGCGCAATGCCGATGGCGAATTGGTTACCTTTGCCGACGAACCGGTGCTGATGAGCCATTTAATCGTCGATTTCACCCTGGCGCCGATGGTTTGGTCCGACGGCGAGCCGGTAACGGCCGACGATTCTGTGTTCAGCTTTGAAATTGCCGCCAATTCGGTTACGCCGGGCAGCAAAACGAAAATCGAGCGCACGGCCGTTTACACCGCCACCGGCGACCTGACAGTACAGTGGATAGGAATCCCCGGCTTTATCGACTCGACCTATGTGACCAATGTCTGGACGCCTTTGCCGCGTCATCTGTACGGCCGTTACTCGGCTACCGAGCTGCTGGCGCTGCCGGAGGCGCAGCAGTCCCCGTTGAGCAGCGGCCCATTTGTGGTGGCCAATTGGACCCCGGGCGAAAGCATCCGCCTGGAAAAGAATCCCTATTACTATCGCGCCGCCGATGGCCTGCCGCACCTGGATTCGGTTACCTTTAAGGTGAAGACGGTTATGTCCGACGACCTGTTGGCCTCTGGCGAATGCCAGGTCATTGCCCAGGATGTGATTGCGCCGGAGAGTGTAACGGCCGTTTTGGCCGCCAGCGATGCCGGGCAAGTGCAGGCGCAAGTTGTCAACAGCCCCTTTTTTGAGCAAATCGCCTTTGGCATTGAGCCGATTGACGAATACGCCACCACGCGCCCCGACTGGTTTGGCGCGACTCAGGTCCGGCAGGCGATTACGATGTGCATTGACCGCCAGCGAATGGTGGACGAATTGCTAAACGGCCGTGCTGAAGTCCTGAACACCTTTGTGCCCGCCGATCACCCGCTTTACCCGGCGGACGTGACCGTCTGGGTCTACGACCCTGACGAGGGGAATGCGTTGCTGGACGAACTGGGCTACATCGACACCGATGGCGACGGCGTGCGAGAACAACCGGAAACGGCCGTGCCCTTCCGCTTCCGCCTCAGCACCGATGCCGCCAGCCCGCTGCGCGCGCAAATCGTGCAAATGGTCCAGGCAGATCTGGCCGGCTGCGGCCTGGCTGTAGACCTGGATTTCCGCCAGCCGGCCGAATGGTATGGCGATGGCCCGCTGGGTTCGTTGTTTGGCCGCCGTTTTGACATGGGCGCACTGGCCTGGCGCACGGCCGCTCAACCTCCTTGCGGCCTCTGGCTGTCCGATAACATCACCGGACCTTTGCCAGAGGGTTACGGCGGTTGGACCAACATCAACCCGAATGGCTGGCGCGATGATGCGTATGATGAAGCCTGCCGCACAGCGAGCCGCTCGCTGCCCGGTACGGAAGCCTACACAGCCAATCATCAGGAAGCCCTGCGGATATTCAGCCGCGAGCTGCCGAGCATTCCGTTGTTCACCAATCTCAAGGTTGCCGCTACCCAGCCGGACGTCTTAAATTTCCAATTGGACACCACCCAGACGTCGGAACTATGGAACATTGGCGAGCTGGATTTGGGGCGATGAGGGTGGCGATTGACCATTGGCGATTGACGATTGACGATTTTGGGTTTCCTGTCTGACGATTAATACTTTATGATCACTCGTTTGTTAGCGCGGGTTTTTCCTGGCTGGGAAGCCGGCAGAGAAGGGCAGTCATTGATTGTGGATGAAGCGCGTTTTATGATTGTTGGCCTGGGCAATCCGGGGCGAAAATATGAGCAAAACCGGCATAACGTGGGGTTTATGGCCGTTGATAGACTGGCGGCGCAGCACGGCATTTCTATGGCTAAGGTGCAAAATAAAGCGTTGACGGGCAACGGCCGTATCGCCAACAAATCTGTCATCCTCATCAAGCCCCAAACCTTCATGAACGACAGCGGCAGCGCCGTTGGCCCATTGGCCAACTACTATAAAGTGCCGCCCGCCAACATTCTCGTTATCTACGACGAGCTGGATTTGCCCCTGGGCACGCTGCGCCTGCGCGAAAAAGGGGGCGCTGGCGGTCACAATGGCATGAAATCCATCATCAACCATCTCGGCAACGAATTTCCCCGCTTGCGGTTGGGCATTGGCCGCCCGCCGGGGCAAATGCCGCCCGCCGCCTACGTCCTCCAAGACTTTGGCGGCAGCGATTTGCCCCTTGTCACCGAAATTCTGGACGAAGCAGTGAATGCCGTTCATACCTTTGTTAGCGATGGCATCCAACTGGCGATGAGCCGCCACAATGGCAGCCTTCCCGGCGAGCCTTAATCTGCGGCAGTCTGCCAATCACCTGTAAAAGTTACTCATGGATTTATCCGGTATTCTAAAAGTTTTTGACGAGTTGCCAGCCTTTTCGGCGGTGATGCAAGGCTTGGATGGGGAAACGGCCGTACCGCCCCTTCTTCTCCCACCCGGCGCGCGCGCCCCTGTTTTGGCCCGTTTGTTCCGCAGTCGTCAGGTTCCCATTTTGCTCCTCACCGGCAAAGTTGACGCCGCCTCGCGCTGGATGCAAGCTCTGGAAGCGTGGCTGCCCGACGACCAGAACGTCTACCGTTTCTACGAGCCAACTCCTTTGCCCTACGATCGCGGCCCCTGGGGCGAGACGGCGCGCATCTCTCGTCTGCGCGTCCTGTCCCGGCTGATGGCCGGACAGCACCCGCAAATTCCCGCGCCGACTGCGCCGCCGCTTATTGTCACCTCGGCGCGCGCCTTTCTGCAAAAAACCCTGGCCAAACGGCGTTTCCTGACCGCGACCAGGGTGTTACGTGTCGGGCGGCGGCTGGATTTGGAAAAAACGCTCAAGAATTGGGCCGACATTGGGTACGAGGCGGTGAGCGTGGTGGAAGCGCCCGGTCAGTTCAGCCGGCGCGGCGGCATTGTGGATATTTTTCCGCCGTCTTCAGCCTTTCCGGTGCGTATTGAGTTGTTTGGCGACGAAATCGACACGATGCGCTACTTTGATCTGGCCACCCAGCGCTCGCTGGAAATGGACAAGGCCGCGCAAGAGACCGGCATTGTTGTGCCGCCGGCCCGCGAGGCGCTGCCCGGCGTCGCTCAGGGGTATGGCCTGTCTATTCCGGATGATGAGTTACCGGCGGAAGGGAATTTGCCATCCTGGCGCGATGATATTGCCGATTTGCGTAACGGCCGTATCTTTGCCCACCTGGAATTTTACCTGCCCCTCATCTATGCCCAGCCGGTGACGCTGCTGGATTATATGCCGGAAAATGCCCTGGTGGTGGTGGACGATTGGCGCGAATTGTTAACGGCCGTGTCCGAATTAGACCAGCACGCCAACCAGATCGCCGCCGAACAACCCATGCTGCCCCCCGATTACCCCTCGCCCATTTTTGATTGGCCCGTCATCGAGCCAGATTTGTCCTGGTGGCAGCCGCTCATCCTGGGCGAAGGGCCGGAAACCACCGAAAGACCATTCGGCGGTCTGGCCGATGCTTTCGAGCCGGGACCGCGCTACGGCGGTCAAATGCGCCCCCTGTTGACCCAGCTAAAACAAACCCGTATCGAAAACGACCGTGTGGTTGTGGTCAGTTTGCAGGCGGCGCGCCTGGCCGAACTTTGGCGCGAAGAAAATCGCGACAATACATCGTCGCTGCTGCTGCCCAACGCCGCCGCACAAGCACATGCCGTCGAAAGCCTGCCCACGCTGCCCGAACCCGGCACCCTCACCTTTGTTCATGGGGCCATCGGCGATGGGTTTAATCTGGTGCGCCGCGAAGACAATAAAATCTTGTTGGATTTGCTCAGCGATGCCGAGATATTTGGTTGGAGCCGTCCCGCGCCGCGCCGCTGGCAGCACACTCGTCCGACTGCGCCCGAAACTTACTTTGCCGACATTACCGCCGGGGATTATGTGGTCCATTTGGAATATGGCATTGGCAAATTCATGGGATTGGTCTCCCGTTCTGTGGGCGGTATGGAGCGTGAATATCTGCTGGTGCAATACGCCAACAGCGACGTGCTCTATGTGCCCGTGCACCACGCCGATCGCCTGGGCAAATGGATAGGTTCAGACGAACGGCCGCCCGCTGTCCACCGTCTGGGCGAAAAGACCTGGACGGCCACCAAAGCCAAAGCCCAGGAAGCCGCCGACGAATTGGCCGGCGAACTGTTAGAACTTTACGCTGCCCGCGAGTCTATCGACGGCCACGCTTTCCCCGCCGACGACGAATGGCAGGCTGAATTGGAAGCCAGTTTCCCGTACCGGGAAACGGAAGACCAGCTGCGCGTGATTGCCGAAGTGAAAGCCGACATGGAAACGGCTCGCCCCATGGACCGGTTGGTCTGTGGTGACGTGGGGTATGGCAAGACTGAAGTCGCTTTGCGCGCCGCTTTTAAGGCCGTGTTAGACAATAAACAGGTCGCCATCCTTGTGCCGACGACAATTTTGGCCCAGCAGCATTTCAAGACCTTTAAGGAACGCCTGGCTCCATTTCCGGTGAAGGTGGAAATGTTATCCCGTTTCCGCACGGCTGGGCAGCAAGACCGCATTGTCAAAAATCTACGCAAAGGCTCGGTAGACATCATCATCGGCACACACCGCCTGTTGTCTGACGATGTTTCCTTTAAGGATTTGGGTCTGGTCATCATCGACGAGGAGCAGCGTTTTGGCGTGGCCCACAAGGAAAAGCTCAAGCAGTGGCGCACCGAAGTAGATGTGTTGACCATGACGGCAACGCCTATCCCCCGCACCATGTACATGAGCCTGACCGGCGTGCGTGACATCAGCGTCATCGACACCGCGCCGGCCGAACGGCTGCCCGTGCAGACATACGTGGGCGAGGTGGATGAAACTCGCCTGAAGGGCGCTATCTTGCGTGAGTTGGACCGGGGCGGGCAGGTGTTTTTTGTCCATAACCGCGTGCAGACCATCGACATCATGCGCCAGCGGCTGGCTTCTCTGGTTCCCGAGGCTCGTTTGGCCGTGGGGCATGGTCAGATGAGCGAGCGGCAGTTGGAGCAAATTATGCTCGACTTTGCCGAGGGCAACATCGATATTTTGCTGTCTACAACCATCATCGAGAGTGGGTTGGACTTCCCTAACGCCAACACATTGATTGTGGACCGGGCCGAGCAGTTTGGCCTATCGCAGTTGTATCAGCTTCGCGGACGAGTGGGGCGGGGCGTTCGCCGCGCCTATGCCTACTTTTTTCATGCCCCATGGCGGCGGATTACGCCGGATGCCCAGGCTCGCCTGGAGACGCTGGCCGAAAATACGGAACTGGGCGCCGGGTATACCATCGCCATGCGTGACATGGAGATTCGCGGGGCGGGCGATTTGTTGGGCGCGTCGCAGAGTGGTCATATTTCGGCCGTTGGCTTTGATTTGTATACGCGTTTGCTGACAAATGCGGTGAAGAAGCGCAAGGCGATTGAAGCGGGCGAAGCCATTCCTGCGGAGATTCCTGAGGCGGTGTTGATCGATTTGCCGTTGGCGGCTTATGTGCCGCCCGATTATGTGCCGGATGCGTCGCTGCGGTTGCGGCTGTACCGGCGAATGGCGCTGCTGGATAAATTGGCCGAGATTGACGGGATGGCTGCCGAACTGGCGGACCGTTTTGGACCGATACCGGACCCTGTGGATAATTTGTTGTATCAACTGCGGATTAAGGCATTGGCCCAGCGGGCGAGGGTAACGGCCGTTACCACCGAATCCGGCCAGATCAAAATTCGCGTGAACGAACTGGATAACCTGGACCGTTATCGCTTGCAGCGTTATCTCGGTAACCAGGTGCGCGTGAGCAAATCGGCCGTCTGGATGCCGCGAGAACTCAGCACCCATGAGTGGCAGGTGGCCCTGGTGCAGGTGTTGGAAAAGTTGGAGACGTGGGGTGTGAGTGTGGACGGTAAGGTGTAGCTGCAAGCCGTTTATGGAGTGCGGAGCAGAGAGGATGTCATGCAGATTCAATTTTTTGATAACCCATTGGAAACGCCTAAATCACGCGAGGATGTGCGGTTAAACGATTTGGGGTTGTACAAGTACCCAGACGGCCGTCGCGTGGCTGTTGGCTTTAACCTGACCCCATTTTTAGAAAAACCGTGTATTGAAGTGCGGGTGGTAAACGAAAGGGGCGAAGCGGCTGGCTGGCTGAACGTCATCGAAACGATAGAAACGAATTTTTCATTGACCATGCACTTGCGTGATAAAGAGCCAACGCAGCGGTATGAGGTAACGGCCGTTGTCTATTACGCCACGCCAGAAACCGAGCGGATGGATGTGCACAAATTGGTGAAAACCTTTGACGCCACACAAGAAGGGGAACAGTAAAAACAGGTGGTAAACCCGAAGGGTTTTCTGCAAACCCTTCGGGTTGATTGCAATCCTGGTTATGCCTGTGGCTGGGCCAGCTTTTCCAGTTTAGCTTTTGTGTCTCGCCAGGTAATTTTCGACAGCCCAAGTTTTTGACGGATGTCGTCCGCTTCTTCCTTGTTTCGCCAGTCGCGCAGGGCAGCGCACCAGCGTAAGTTCTCAAAAGATAGCAATCCTCTTTCCAGACCGGCCTCGTCGCCGACATCGCGCAGAATATATTCCAAATTGCGCGGTGTGCAGGTGAAAATCGTGTCCGGAGGTTGGTATTGCGCCATGTATTCATCCAGCACGTCCAACCAGTCTGGCGTCAGGTACACCTTGCGCTCCTTGTAGCGCAGGCGCGGGTTGGCGTAACGGATAAACAAAACCGGTTTTTCTGGGCTGCTGCGGTCGATATGGTTGGGGACAATGGCCATTGCTTCTGACTTTTTGATGCCTGTTTGCAGCAGCAGGGAGAGCAAGAGGTGTGGTCGCGCGTCCGGCTTTTTGGCCTCGCTGCCGGCCATAATCGCTTTGGAAACCGCCAGCGCTTTTTCCAGATCGGTTTCGGTGGGCAGGGTAGGCAGTGGGCTTTTGACGCTTTTTTGAATGACGGCCGCTGAGGGATCATTGGGCAAGACGCCTGCTTCGTGTAACCACGAGAAAAAGACCTTTAGCGTGGTGACGCGGCGGGCGTATGACTTGCCGCTGCACGGCACGCCGCGCTCGTTGAGCAGCCAATCCAGGAAATCATTCAGGTTTTTAGTGCCGATGCTGCCGATAGGCTGCCCGATTCCCAGATATTTTCCCAAGAGGCGAATATCACTGGCAAATGCTTTTCGTGTATTCAAGGCGAAGCCTTCGCCGCGCATGTGGTTTTCAAACAGGCCGAGGGCGGCCTGAATGGAAGCGTCTGGGGTGAGCAGAAGAGACAGCGGTTGCTGCTCGCCGGGGAGGTCGGTTTGAGAAAAAAGTTGTGGTTGTTTGTTGTCGGCCATCTCGGATTCCTTTTACTTTCGCATAGTATTTTACAGAATAGAATAAATGCCTGCTTTTGTCAAGGTTTACGCAGAGTTTGGCTGTTGGCGAATGTTGGTCAGGTGGCGTGCGGGGAATCTGAGGCAGAGGCTGATGTTGGGGCTAATTGCGCCAGGAGGGCCGGGAGTTGGGTCAGCGATTGGAGGGTATGGTAAACGGCCGTTTCCCCATCTTCCTCGCGCACGGCCTCATGTTCCCAGGTGATGTGGTAGGGTACGTGAATCCCCATGCCGCCCAGCTCCACGACCGGCAGCACATCCGACTTGAGCGAATTGCCGACCATCAGAAAACGCTCTGGTGGAATCTGGTATTTGGCGAAAATGGTTTGGTAGGTAACGGCCGTTTTTTCGCTCACAATCTCAACGTCGTCAAAATAATCGGCCAGACCGGAGCCGGCGATTTTAGCTTCCTGGTCCAGCAAATCCCCTTTGGTAATCAGCATCAGGCGATACTGGCCGGACAGGGCGGCGACTGTTGCCGCTGCGCCATCTAGCAGGGCAATGTTGGCCTGGCGAATGGCTTTGGCGGCGTCGATGATTTGCTGAATTTCGTAACCTCGGATGCGGCCTTCGGTCAGGTCGATGGCTGTTTCAATCATCGACAGGGTCATCGCTTTCAGGCCATAGCCGTACAGCCGCATGTTGTGCATCTCGGTTTCGTACAATTTTTTCTCGACCCAGGCCGCATCATGATAAGGGGACAGCAGCGCCGCGAATTTTTCCTGGGTCAGGGCATAAAGCGATTCGTTATGCCAGAGCGTGTCGTCGCCATCGAAGGCGATGGTGTGAATGTGGTGTGTCATGGGGTTATTTTGCGTTAATTGGGGCGATGCGGCAACCGTTGGTTTTGCACGGCCGTTGCCAGACTCATTCTTTCGCCCTCAGACCAGGCAGCGACAAAAGTGCTTTCTCCAAGCTGGTTTCGGATTGCCGCCAGCAGGTGATCGTGGTAGGGCTTTTCGTTGGGCGGTAGGGGATTTTCCAGGGCAGCGCGGTGGGCGGCGGCTGTGCCAAACAGTTGGGCCGCTTTTTCAGGCTGCGATTGAGCAACGGCCGTGGCCGCCAATCGTTCCAGCGTCACAATGATGTTTGCCCGATCCCCCAATTCATCAAACAACATCAGGCTGTCCAGCAGCAGCGCCTGGGCCGCTGCTGGTCGATTTTGCCCCAGGGCCGCCTGACCCAGATTGCTCCGGGCGTCGGCGATGCACCACCGGGCGTTGATCTGCTCGGCCAGGTTCAGGCTCTGCTGCAAAACGCGTTCGGCCGTTTCCCAATCCTGCCGGTAAAGCAGCAGCAGGCCGAGCTTACTCAGCGATAGCGCTTCAAAATACCGGTCGCCGATGTCCCGCGCCTGTACCAGACAGCTTTCAAACAAGGCGTTCGACCGTTCATGCGCGCCCTCCAGATAAGAGATTTCGCCCAGCGTCCACTGCGCCATCATTTCCCATTGCCGATCGCCTACCTGCCGGCTGCGCGCCAGGCCATCCTGGATGAGCCGGGTCGCCTGTGCATAATCTCCTTGCAGCATCTTCGTCCGCGCCAGGTTCACCAGGCACAAAATGGCGTTTTTCTGATCCCCCACCTGCTCCCAAAATGCCAGACTGTCGCCCAGCGCCGCCTGCGCCGCCGTCAGGCGGTCTTCGTGCAGGGCTACCTGCCCGATGATCATCAGCGCGCGGCTGACGCCGAGGTCGGACTCCAGGGTTTGGCACAAGGCCAGACTTTCTTCGGCCAATTGTCGCGCTGTGGTGTTGTCGCCCAGCGACATGGCCACGATGCCTAGATTGTTTAAGGCGTAGGCCAATGCCTGCGTGTTGCCCAACTGGCGGCTGAGGGCCACACTTTCTTTGGCCAGATGGCCCGCCTGGGTGTAGTCGCCCTGTCGCTGCGCCAGAAGAGAGGCGGCCGCCAGCGCCCGCGCTCTTGGGACGGTAACGGCCGTATTCACCTCCAGCGCCCGCTCCAGCCACAGCCGCCCTTCGCGTAAATAGGCGCGGGTGTGCCAGAATGGAAACAGCGCCAGCGTGAGTTCCAACCCTTGTTCCGGCGATTGTTCGATGTCCCATTCCAGCGCGGCGCGCATGTTGTCTTGCTCCTGGTCCAGCCGGTTCAGCCAAAGGGCTTGATTGGGACCGGGAATTTCAGCTGCGGCCAGTTTGGCCAGCGACAAAAAGTAATCGGCGTGCCGGCTTCTGAGCAGGTTGCTCTCGCCGATGAGGGTTAATCTTTCCAGTGCGTATTCGCGGATGGTTTGCAGCATGGTGAAGCGGATTTCGTGCACGGCCGTTTCCCCGCCAACGAGCAAGTTGTTATCGAGCAAGGTCTCGATGCCTTCCAATTGGTCTACCGTACCCGGCCCAATCTGGCACACAGCTTCCGCCGCTTCCACATAAAACCCGGACACAAACACCGCCAACCGGGCAAACAAGCGCCTGGCTTCGTCATCCAATAATTCATAACTCCACTGGATAGCCTGGTGCAGGGTTTGGTGGTGACTGGTCGCGCCGCGCCCGCCATCTTTTAGCAGGCGGAGCGCCTTTCCGGAGGCGTCGTTGAGTTGCTTGAGCAGCGTGGGCGGCGGCAGCAGACGCACCCGGGCCGCGGCCAGTTCGATGCCCAGCGGCAGCCCATCGACGCGGCGGCAGATGGCGGCTACGGCCGTTGCGTTTTCCGGCGTCAGCTCAAATTCCGGCAAAATAGCCTGTGTCCGTTCCACAAACAGGGCGACGGCCGGATTTTGCGCCAGGGTCATTAGTTCAGGCGCGTCGATCAGATCGGGCAGGGGCAGCGGCGACAGCACGTACCGCTGTTCGCCGCGCAGGCGCAGCGGCGCCCGCGACGTTACCAAAATGTTGAGTTGGGGGCAGGTTTGCAGCAGGTCCAGCACGGTCGTTGCCGCCGACAAAAGCTGTTCGAAATTGTCCAGAACCAGCAGCGCCTGTTTGTTTTGCAGCTCGCGTTTCAGGCGCAGCAGCGTAGCCGGGCTGCGCCCGCCGCCCGGAACGCCCAGGGTTTCGGCGATAGCGCCCATCACCAGCGCCGGGTCGGTTATCCCGGCCAGCGCCACAAAGTAGACCTGCCCCTGGAAAAAATCGAGTAATTTCTGGGCCGCCTGAATTGCCAGGCGGCTCTTGCCGATGCCCGGCGGGCCAAGAACGGTCAGCAAGCGCACATCATCGCGGCGCAAGAAGGCTTGCACGGCCGTAATTTCCCGCTCGCGTCCGACAAAATGCGTTAGCGGCATGGGCAGGGTGGGGTTTGCCGGCGTGGCGGCTTCTGGCGGCGTGATTGCTGGCTGCTCGCCGCGAATGTGTTGGTAAACGGCCGTGGTTTCCTTGGAAGGCTCAATGCCTAAATCGCTGGCCAAAATCCGTTTGCAGCGTTCGTATTCGGCCAGGGCTGCCGTGCGCTGCCCCCGCCGAGCCAATGCGCGCATCAGCAAACGCGCGGCCTCCTCATTCCAGGGGTCCAGAGCCAGTTGATGACGCGCTGTGTGCACGGCCAGATCGTCGCTGCCAAGCTGGGCGAAGGCCGCGGCCAGTTCTCCCAGCGCTTCGATGGCTTGTAGGCGCAGCCGCTCGCGCGTAAAAATCAGCCATTCCTCAAAGGGCACGCTTTCCGGCAGCGAAAACCCGGCCAATAAATCGCCTTGATAGTGGCTGACGGCCGTTTTTAATCCGGCCAGGCAGTCCGGGCAGCCGGCCAAATCGGTGTGGGCGTGGGTTTCAAACTGGCGCACCAGCGCCGAAAACTCAGCTACGTCCAGGGAATAATCGCTGTTGGGATTAAATTGCAGGGTATCCCGGGTGATGAGTAAGTGCGGCGGGGAAGCAAGTTCGTCGCCAATGACCACGCGCAGAATGGTGAGAGCCTGCCGCAAGCTTTTGCGGGCAGCGGTGTTGCTGCTGTCTGGCCAGAGCATGGCCGCCAGTTCGTCACGCGAGTGGTTTCGGTGGGCTTCGCAGGCCAGGTAAACAAGCAGCGCCCGAACTTTGTCGTAGCGCCAGCCGCTGGACGGCCGTCCATCTTGTATGACCTGAAATTGCCCGAAAAAGTGCATGGCTAGACGGCTCATGGCACGGATTATAGCCAATTTTGCTGCTGCGGTGTTTTTTTATCATCTTTTGGCGTTTTGTTGGCGATCGTCGGTTATCCTGCGGCCATCATGTAACAAGGAGCATTAGAAATGAGATCTAAAAATGTCCTAAAAATAGTCCTTTTTAGCCTGATGGTCTGGCTGGTGGCTTGCGGCGGTAAAGAAATCAGCCTGAGCACAGCCAATATCTCCGGCGCGCGTCTGACAAAAGATGAGGCCGGAACACAGTCGACGACGACATTTGGCCCGGATGACACGTTTTACCTGATTGTAGATCTGGCGAATGCGCCGGATGATACCAAGGTAAAGGCTTCGTGGACGGCCGTTGCCGTCACCGGCGCCGATCCCAACACAGCTCTGGACGATGTCGAGTTAACCAGCGGCAGCAACACGCTTACGTTTAATCTGGACAACGCCGGTCCCTGGCCTGCGGGCGATTATCAGGTGGAATTGTTCCTCAACGGGACATCTGAGCGCACGCTGACTTTCCGCGTTTCTGGCGGACTGGGGCAGGCTGCGCCAGATGCAACTGCGGAACCTACGGCCGAAACGGCCGTGGCCTCCGGCGTTAGCACCCTGGAAGCCGCCAAAAGCGCCATCATCCAGATCGAAGCGGAAGGCACCTTTGTAGACCCCGAAGTCGGCACGCTTTACAACGCCGCTGGTCGTGGTTCTGGTTTCATCATCGATCCCAGCGGCATCGCCGTGACCAATAACCACGTCGTTACCGGCGCGGCGCTGCTAAAAGTGTGGGTGGGCGGCGAATCGCAGCCGCGTAACGCCCGCATTCTGGGCGTTTCCGAATGCGCCGATCTGGCCGTCATTGACATTGATGGCGATGGGTTCCCGTATTTGGATTGGTACAGCGGCCCGGTGGATGTCGGCCTGGATGTGTACGCCGCCGGTTTCCCGCTTGGCGACCCGGAATACACCCTCACGCGGGGCATTGTCTCCAAAGCCCGCACGTCTGGCGAAACCAGTTGGGCCTCGGTGGATGATGTGATTGAGCATGACGCTACCATCAACCCGGGCAACTCCGGCGGCCCACTGCTCACCGGTGATGGCAAAATTGTGGCCATCAATTACGCCGGCTCCGACAGCACCAATCAATATTTTGCGATTGCTCAGGCGCAGGCTTTGCCGGTGGTGGAGCAGCTGCGTCAGGGCAGCGATTTCTTGTCGATTGGGGTGAATGGCACGGCCGTTAACGATGGCGAAACTATCTCTGGTATCTGGGTCTCCTCGGTTAAATCCGGCTCGCCGGCCGATAAAGCAGGCGTCGAAAGCGGCGACATCATCACCAGCCTGGAAAACCTTGTGCTGGCCACCGATGGCACCATGTCTGATTACTGCGACATTTTGCGCACCCACAACGCCGGTGACACCCTGGCGATTGAAGTCTTGCGTTTTAATACCGAAGAGGTATTGGAAGGACAGTTAAACGGCGATCCGTTGGTGCAGTCCTTCTCCTTTGCCCAAACGTTGCAAGACGAAGCCAGCAACAATGACAGTGCCAGCACTGGCACCAGCGATACAACCTATCCGGATTATATGGCCGTTTCCGACAATTCTGGCGCGATGACGTTGGAAGTGCCCACAGCCTGGAGCGATGTCGACGGCAGCGCCTGGAATCTGGATGGCACCGACATTGGTTTATCGGTGACAGCAGCCCCCAGTATTAATGATTTTTTGAACTCCTGGACAACTCCTGGCGTGTTCTTTGCCGCCACGGACCAATTCGATCTTTCTGTCGATGAACTGCTGGACAACTTTGAATTTAGCTCGGACTGCACCAGCGCTGGCGCGCGCACCGATTATTCAGACTCGGTTTACACCGGCAAATATGATGTGTGGTTGAACTGCGGCGGCACGGACACGCTGCTGGTGGTGATGGTGGCCGAACCGGCCGACCAGAGCTACTCAGCCCTGATCATGGTGCAGGTGGTCAGCGATGCCGACCTGGACGCTCTGGACCACATCTTGAATTCTTTCATCGTCAATACCGGTTCCTAAATTTGTTGTAGAGCGCAGCGCGTTTCGGTCAGGCCGTCCAACGCGCTGCGCTCTATTTCTTTGATCAACACCTATGCCTGCGAAACAATCGGCGCAAGAGTACCAGTCCTATCTGATGCGTTTCCGAAGAGTGAATGAGCAGCCGCTTGTGTGGCACGTTTCGATTCAAGATGTTCGCACTGGCGAATGGCGTCATTTTACTGATTTAGCGCTGCTTTTTGAATTTGTTAGCCAGGAATTAAGCGCCACGGTTCCCGATTTGCCGGAGGATTAGACATGATGGTATCTGCCAAGAGTTTCAGTAAGTTCACGCTGCTGCTGCTGTTGATGTTGTATTTCACGGCCGTTTCTCAGGCCCAAACCCCACTCCAGGTTCAAAATCCCACGACTTCGCTCTCGTCCCCAATTTCAGCGCCAACCGAATCCGCTCTTCCCTCTGAAAACTCCTTTGTTTTGCCGGATGGAGTCAGCCTGTTAACGGCCGTGTCCCCCATCATCTGCAACACGCAAGGAGGATCGACTGTCTATTTGCCGGCCGTGCTCAACAACACCCTGGCGCTCAATACGGCCAAACAGCGGGGGGAAACGGCCGTTCTCAGCCAGCCTGCCATTCCCACAACCCTGGACCGCTCCCTTCCCTACGACATCTACGAAGCGACCCGCTTCCTCTACACCGGCAGCAATCCGGTGCAAACCGGCGTCACCAATGGCATTATCGATCGGCGCTGCGTCGCCGCCTTGCGCGGCAGCGTCATCGACAGCGCCGGCCAGCCCATATCGGGCGTCGTCGTGTCCATCAAAGACCGGCCCGACTTTGGCCAGACGCTTACCGACGCCGACGGCGTGTTCAACTTCGTCCTCAACGGCGGCGAAACCGTCATCGTCGAGTACCAAAAAACCGGCTACCTGTCCTTGCAGCGCCGGGTAGCCACCCAGCGGCGGCAGTTCGATTTTATGGAACCTGTCGCCCTCATCCAGCCCGATCCGCAAACCACAGCCATCGATCCGCTGTCAACGGCCGCGTTCCAGGTAGCCCAGGGCAGCGTCATCAGCGACGGCAGCGGGGCGCGGCAGGCCACGCTGCTCTTCCCCGGCGGGGCCCTGACCACCTATCTCCAGCGCGCGGGGGTGAAACGGCCGTTAACCACACTCACCTTCCGCGCCACCGAATACACCGATGGCGTCACCGGCGCTTCGGCCATGCCCGGCGACCTGCCGCCCACCTCCGGCTACACCTACGCCGTCGATTTTAGCTTCGACGAATTGGCCGGAACCGGCAGCGTGCCCTTCGATCAACCCGTCATCAACTACACCGAAAATTTCCTGGGCATTCCCGTGGGCACGCCGGTGCCCGCCGGGTATTACGACAGCGCCCAGGCCAAATGGCTGCCGGGTGATAACGGCCGTGTCATCAAAATCCTCTCCATCAGCGGCGGTCTGGCGAATCTGGACGTTACCGGCGACGGCATCGCCGACACCGGCCAGGTTCTCACCGATTTGGGCATCACCGGCCCGGAGCGGCAGCAGTTGGCCGGCCTGTACACAGCCGGGCAGGAGCTGTGGCGCACGCCCATCCCCCACTTTTCGCCCTGGGACTTCAACTGGCCTTTCGGCCCGCCCGCCGACGCCGAAGAGCCGCCCACGCCGCCGGAAAACGACGAGCAGCCTAATCCCTGCACCGAATCCGGCTCGGTCATCAACTGCGACGCGCAAACCCTGGGCGAATCGCTGCCCGTTATCGGCACGCCCTTCACTCTCAACTACAGCACCGAGCGTGTGCCCGGCTGGAAAGTGGGCAACATCCTCGATTTGCCCATCGTCGTAGGCGACCCGCCCGCGTCTTTGCGCTCTGTGGTCTTGCAAGCGGAGGTTGGCGGGCAGATGATGGTGCGCAAATACGGCCGTAGCAGCGTCGGGCAGCCGTTCGAGATTTCCAGTCTCTATTCCGGCACGGTGGAAGCCCTGACGCCCAATCTGAGCGCCCGGCTGGTGTGGAATGGGCAAGACGCCTACGGCCGTCTCACCAACGGCCGTCCCATCGCCAACGTCTATGTCCACTACGTCTACGATTACGCCTACTACACGGCCAACGACCAGTTCCAGCAAAGTTTTGCCCAGTTTGGCGATAACTTGCTGGTGACCAACGGCCGTGAGTACTGCAAATACCTCGATTATCCGCCCGCATCGGCCGTGGCCGCCGAATTTTGCGGCATCAACATCTACAACAGCTACAGCCGCGCCCTCGGCTACTGGGACGCCAACGCCGCCGCTGGCCTGGGCGGCTGGACCCTGGACATCCACCACGCCTATGACTTCAACGACGGTGTGCTCCACCTGGGCGATGGCACAGACCTGAGCCGCAACGATATTGGGTCGGTGGTAACGGCCGTAACCCCCGAAAACGCCGCCATCAACT
The DNA here is from genome assembly GCA_029559155.1 of Chloroflexota bacterium. Lineage (GTDB taxonomy): Bacteria > Chloroflexota > Anaerolineae > Promineifilales > Promineifilaceae > Leptovillus. The sequence goes on along the minus strand of JAKQCM010000444.1, from coordinate 1,057 downwards.
ACCTCGGCGATTTTACCATTGCCCCCGATGGCACGGTTTATTTCATCGACGGTTTCGAGAAGAAAATCATGCGCCTGGAAACCGACGGCAGCCTGACCCACATCGCCGGCAACGGCAGTCAGGGCTACCCCACTGGCGACGGCGGTCCAGCGACGCAGGCCGTCCTGGGCTGGTATCTCAACGCCCTCGCCTTCGGCCCGGATGGCGCGCTCTATCTGGCTACCACCTACGATAACTTCAACGTCGGCCTCATCCGCCGCATTGACCCGAACGGGACCATCTCCACCATCGCCGGGACTTACTTCACCCAAAGCAGCCTGCCCAATCTGGACGGCGGCCCGGCCATCGACGCCCGTCTTAACATGCCCCAGGACATCCTCTTCGGTCCGGACGGCAGCCTGTACATCGCCGAAACGCCGCTTTACCGCTACGCTGGGGGCAACTTCAGCCGCATTCGCAAGATCAACCCCAACGGCATCATCACCACCATCGCCGGGGCGGGCGGCAACGTCAGCCCCACCGCCGACCTGACCGGCCTCCCGGCGAGGGATTGGGGCGCGATGCCCGATCCGGTGGGCCTGGCTTTTGGTCCGCAAGGTGACCTTTTTATTGCCCACCCCGGCGCGAACACCGTCAGCCGCATTGGCACGGATGGCATCTTGAGGCGTTTTGCCGGTAGCGGCGGCGCGGGCAATGCCGGCGATGGCGGGCAGGCGTTGAACGCCGCTGTCAGCGCGCCGCAAAGCGTGGTGGTGGATGAAAACGGCGTGGTGTACGTGCGTACGCGCTACTTCTACTATGATCGTGTGCGGCGCATCAACACCGATGGCGTCATCACCACCTACGCCGGGCGCGACTGCCCCGGCCCGCGCAGCAACAACGGGTATGCCGCCCTCCAGGCTTGCCTGAGCAATTTTGGCGACAATAACAACCTGGAGTTAGCTCCGGACGGCGGCATGTTGATTAGCAGCTCGCGCGGCCGCATTGAGCGCATTGCCTCGCCGCAAGCGCCCGGCAGCTTTTCCGGCCAAAATATCCTCATTCCCGACCCCGCCGG
>JAKQCM010000437.1 GCA_029559155.1 Chloroflexota bacterium | reverse complement strand
CCACGCCCTGCGCCGCCAGCACGGCGGGGAAGAAGTAGTGGGTATAAAGGCCGGCAGTCGCCGTCAAGACATACGCCGCTACAAGCGTTTTCCGAAATCCAAAATCCCAAATCCGAAATAAAAGCCACGTGGACAGCGCCGCCAGCAGCCCGAGCAGGGCGTACATGCGAGCTTCCTGGCTGTAGTAAATGAGCGAGGGAGAAACGGCCGTGAGCAAGCCCACCAGAAACCAATGCGGAGTGCGGAGTGCGGAGTGCGGAGTGCGGAGCAGGGCAATGGCCAGGGGGACGACGAGCAGGCCGGCGAAGGCGGACAGGGAGCGCAGGCCAAACTCGCTGTCGCCCACCAGTTCGCGCCAGCCGCGCAGCAGCAGGTAGTAGAGCGGCGGGTGAATGTCGCTGGCCGTGCCCTCAATGATCAGCTGGATAGACCGTTCGCTCAGGCGGGCGCTGTTGCCCTCATCGTTCCAGAACGACTGCGCCCCCAGGTTGTGAAAGCGCAGGGCCATCGCCACCCACAGCAAAACGACGACCAGGGCCAACTTTTTTAACCGCGGCGAGCGCAGAGAGCGCGGAAACGCGCCAGAGAGAGAGTCGCCAATCTCCAATCTCTAATCTCCAATCTCTTTCTTCGGCGCCAGCCACCAAAGCAGGGCAAAAAAGAGGCTGGCGCTGCTGATGGTGAAGAGGAACGGCCGTGCCCCATCCCACGTCCGCACCCAATCCGGCAAGGGGGTAATGGTCTGGTCGCCCGTGGCATAGTCCGCCACCGCCGGGAACACCGGCAGCGGCGTAAAGTCCGGCTCCATCATGCGGAAGTAATACCACGACTCGCCCCTCTCGCTGTCGCCCGCCCGCTTAAAAAACCAGACGTTGTTCACGCCTACCCAGGGCCACTCGGCCTGCTGCCGCTGGAAGGCTTCGACAGTGTACCGCGCCTGTTGTTCCTCGGTGACCCGGCCAAAATTGGCCGGAATCTCCTCCGGCGCGGTGTTCCAGCCCATCTCGCTGATCCAGATGGGCTTGGCGGCGTCGCCATTGCGCACCATCAGGTCGCGGATGAAGAGGTTGTGGGGGTAGTTGATGACGGTGGGTCGCAGGCGCTGATCGGTCGCCCCGGACCAGAGGCCGTAGCCCTGCGCCGACGCCACGTCGAAACAGTCGCTCGCGCCGGCGTTGACCATGCGCTGAAGGAAGATGAGGTCGTTCATGTGACGGCCGTCCATCGCCAGCGTCGGCGTCAGGGCGGCGGCCAAGACAACGGCGTCCGGGTCCACCTCTTTGATGCGCCGGTAACCCTCGCACAACAACTCGGTGTAGGCTTCCGGGTTCACGTCTTGCAGGCCCCACTCCTGGTTGCCGTTCGGCTCGTTCCAGATCTGGTAATAGTGGATGCGCCCCTGGTAGCGCCGGGCCACGGCCGTCGCAAAGTCGCCAAAATCGGCAAAGTTATCCGGCGGGGCATACGTGCCGATGGTGTCCGTCAGCGCCCGCGTCCACGACGGCGGGTTGCTCAGGCGGGCGATGATTTGCAAGTCGTAAGTCTCGGCCAGATCGACGATCTGGTCGTATTTGGCCCAGGCGTCCACCGCGCCGATGGCCTCCAGGTTACGCCGGTCTTCAAAGTCGCCTTTGCCATGGATTTCGATGTCTTCCCAGGGGAATTCCTGGCGGATGAAGCGAAACCCGGCGTCGTGGAGCAGCTGCAAGCTTTGCTCGCGTTTGGCCGGTTCCACTTCTTGCTGCAAAAAGGTGTTGACGCCGAAGGGGGAAACGGCCGTGTATTCAATAGCCGCATCAGGGGCAAGAGAAGGTTGGGGGCGAACGGCCGTGTTCACCCAATGCACCACGCCGCGCAGCTGCGCCGCCAGATTTTCCTCGCCCGTCAGGTCATACAACGACCGGGCATGAGGCCACACGGAGACCAACAGGGTCACTATTGCCAGCGTTACGGCCGTTTTCCAAACCACAGACACTTTGTTTTGCTTCATAGAGACCTGATTATAACCTGGAATAAAGAACGGGGAACGGCCGTGTCCCACAACCAATTACGAAATGATGCAGTGCGTCAAAATTATGTTACAATACCGCCAAATTGGGCAGCAATTGGGTTGCCATCGTCCAATCCAGCGGTAAACTTGCGGCATAGGGAAGGTTCGTAAGTTTCACCCATTGAAAACCGCACAGAAGAGGTGTCTATGTTAACTGGAATCGAAAAACTATTGTTCGGCCTGCTGATGCTCTTTTCCCTCGTAGCCTCCTACTACACCTTCGGGCAAGTCGTCAGAATCGTCCTTCGCGGGCAAGGCAAGCTCAACTTCGACCACCTGCCCCAGCGCATGATGACCGGCATTGTCGCCCTTTTCGGCCAGGGCAACATTATTAAACGCCGCCGATTGGCCTCCATTTTCCATTGGGGCGTCGCCTGGGGCTTTATCTTCTATTTCCTGGTCAACTTTTTAGACATCCTTGAAGCGCTTATCACCGGCTTCCATTTACCCAACAACATCATCACCAACATCTACGATTTGCTCGCCGATTTGTTCAGCGTGGCCGTGTTGGTGGGCATTATCTTCTTCCTTGTCCGCCGCTTCGGGGTTCAAGACAAAGCCCTCAAAATCAGAGAGAACGTGCTGGTTCACCCCAAGGCGCGTGACCAGGGCGGCATCAATCGAGACTCGCTCATTGTCATCGTCTTCATTTTTCTGCATGTTGGCAGCCGCCTGCTGGGTTCGGCCTTCCTCAATGCCGCCGAAGGGCCAAACCCCTGGGAACCCTTCGCCTCGCTGATCAGCCGTGGATTGGTTGGCCTACCGGAAAGCGCCCTGACGGCCGGCTGGCACATCACCTTTTGGGTCGCCGTCGGTTTGGTTTTGCTTTTCCTGCCCTATTTCCCCTACACCAAACATTTCCACCTGATGGTTGGCCCTTTCAACTTCATGACCAACACGGAACGCACCTATTTGGGGCAGCTTTTCACCCTCAATTTTGAGGATGAATCGATCGAGCAATTTGGCGCGGCCGATCTGTTCGACCTGCCACAATCGCAGTTGGTAGACGCCTTCGCCTGTATCATGTGCAATCGCTGCCAGGAAGCCTGTCCGGCTTACAATACCGGCAAAGAATTATCACCCGCCGCCATCGAAGTGAACAAGCGGTATTACATCCGCGAAAACATGGCCGCTTTGGCAAACGGCGGCAGTATCAACGGCGAAACAGGCAACGGGTCTGGCCTGATGCTGCTGGATACCATCATCAGTGAGAGCGCTTTGTGGGCCTGCACGGCTTGCGGAGCGTGCATCGAAGCCTGCCCGGTGGGCAACGCGCCCATGCTGGACATCATGGATATTCGCCGCGATCAGGTGTTGATGGCCAGCGCTTTCCCCGATCAATTAAAGGTAGCTTTTGTAGGCATGGAGCGCACCGGCAATCCGTGGCAGTCGAAAGAAAGCCGCATGGAATGGGCCGCGTCTCTGCCGTTTGAAGTGCCGCTGGTCGAAGAAAACCCCGACTACGAATATCTGTTGTGGGTGGGCTGCGCCGGCGCTTTTAATCCGGATTCGCAAGAAGTGGTGCGCGCGGTGGCCACTATTTTGCACGAAGCCGAGGTGAGCTTCGCGGTATTGGGCGACGCGGAGACCTGCACCGGCGATTCGGCTCGCCGCGCCGGGAACGAATATCTGTATTACGAAATGGCTATGGGCAATATCGAGACATTAAATGCCGCCGGAGCCAATCAAAAGAAAATTGTGACCAGCTGCCCGCACTGCTTTACGACAATTGGCAAAGAATATGGCGAATTGGGTGGTCATTACAAAGTTTTCCACCACACACAGTTGATTGCCGATCTGGTAGGCAAAGGGAAGCTGCATCTGAACGGCAAATCGTTGGAAAAAGTGACTTTCCACGATCCCTGTTATCTGGGGCGGCACAACGGCGTTTTGGCCGAGCCACGCACGGCGCTGGCGCAGGCCGGCATGACGCTGCTGGAAATGGACCGCAATCAGAAAAATTCCTTCTGCTGCGGCGCGGGCGGGGCGCAGATGTGGAAAGAGGAAGAACATGGCACAGAAGCCGTGAGCATGAACCGCTTTAAGGAAGCGCATGACACCGGCGCTGAGACGCTGGCTGTGGGCTGCCCCTTCTGCATGACCATGATGAAGGACGCCAATCGTGAAGAAGGCGACCCGATGAAGGTGAAGGACGTGGCGCAGATTGTGGTGGAAGCGATGAGATAGTTGTTGGCTGTTGGCTTTGAGCTGTGAGCTGTTAAAGAAGGGCAGGCCTGAAGACCTGCCCTTTTGTTTTGGGACTATAGAGGGATGGTGTGAACGGCCGTTTCCCATACCATACAAACAGTCACACATCTCATTCCACGATGGAGGTCTTACCCATGGTCCGCATGACCCTTCTGTTAGCCCTCATCGCCGCCCTCATCGTCCCCACTGTATTTGCCGATTCCTACTCGCCAGATGGCCCGGCCGTGCCGGGTACGCCGGACGATGACGCGGTGGTAACGGCCGTTACCGCCGCCACCTTCGAAGAACAAGTGCTGGAACTGGTCAACCAGGAACGCTGGGCCAACGGCCAACTGCCGCCGCTCAAAGGCAACGTCCTGCTAGACGCCGCCGCCGAAACCCACAGCAGCAACATGGCCGCCCGTGATTTCTTTGCCCATTGCGACCTGGACACCAAAGCCTCGCCCTGGGACCGCATGGCCGCCGCCGGCTACACCGGCTGGAACTATGCCGCCGAAAACATCGCCATCGGCTATGGCACACCGGCCGAGGTGATGGCCGGCTGGATGAACAGCACCGGCCATCGCGCCAACATTTTGTCTACCAACTTGCGCGAGATTGGCATCGGCTACGTCTACCAGGGCGACGATCAGGCGAATGTACGCTACGACAGCAACGGCGATTGTAATGCTGATGGCACGTACAGCTGGGCGTTTTACCGTTATTGGACCCAGAATTTTGGCCGAATTAGCAGTGTTATGCCCGTGGTCATCAATCGGGAGGCATACGAAGCGACTACCCGGCAGGTGAATTTGTACATGTACGGTGATGGGTGGGCGACGCAAATGCGCTTTCGCAACGAGAGCGGCGATTGGTCGGCCTGGCAGCCCTATCAGGCCAACAGTTCCTGGCAGCTTAGCAGCGGCAGCGGCAGTAAAACCGTCTACGCGGAGATAAAGGATAGCAGCGGCACGGTGCGCAGCGCAAACGATGCCATTCAACTGAACCTACCCGGCCCCAGTCTGGCGCTTTCCGCCAATGCCCTGAGTTTTACGCTGCAAACGGATGGCCCCCTCACCCAGGCGTTCCCGCTGGTCATCGAAAACACGGGGGAAGATGTGCTGACGTGGAATCTGACGGAGGAAACGGCCGTTCCCTGGCTAACCCAAAACATCACCAACGGCAACGTCTCCGGCGGCGGCAGTGCCAGCGTCACCATCACCGCCAACCGGACCGGCCTGACCCCCGCAGTTTACACCACCACCCTGCGCATCGACGCCGGCAGCGCCGACAATTCGCCCCAGTTCGTCACCGTCACCTTTTTGTTGACGGAGCAGCAGCCGGTTTTCCTGCCGTTGGTTATAAGATAAAACCTCGCCCTTAGATTGGTCCAATCTGGGAGATTGGACCAATCTAATCTCTACAAATTCCGCCCAAAATAATCGCGGATTTGCTCTTCCATAAACATGCGGTCGGCCAGGCCGCGCGGTGAGTGGCGCTCGTCGGGGAAGAGGAGCAAGTCATAGGGCTTGCGCGCGCGGATGAGGGCGTTGATGAGGCGGGCCGTGTGGCGGAAATGGACGTTTTCGTCAATCAGGCCGTGAACCAGCAGCAGCTTGCCCCGTAGATTGCCGACGTGGGCCATCACGCTGCCCTGGGTGTAGCCTTCCGGATTAGCCTGCGGCGTGTCCATGTAACGCTCGGTGTAGTGAGTATCGTAGCCGTCGTAGTGGGTGACAGGCGCGCCGGCGACGGCCACCTGGAAGGTATCGGGGGCCTGCGCCAGACACATGGCGGCCATGTAGCCGCCGTAGCTCCAGCCGTAAATGCCCACCCGGGCCGGATCGGCCAGACCCTGTTCCACCAGCCAGCGCACGCCATCCACCTGATCTTGCACCTCGATGATGCCCATGCGCCCTTTGATCCAACCTTCAAACGCCAGGCCGCGCCGGGCGCTGCCGCGGTTATCGAGCACAAATACCAGAAAACCCTGCTGCGCCAAATATTGGGCGCGCATGTTGGCCGTAATGCGCCAGCTATCGGCCACTAATTGGGCGTGCGGGCCGCCATACACGTGGACGATGGTCGGATAGGGACCGCTGCCTGCCGACGGCCGATAAATCGCGCCATACAACCGCACACCATCGCGGGTTGGCAAGGTGACAATTTCCGGCGGCTGCAAATTCAGGCGCTCCAGGCGCGGATCCTCATTGGCCACGATGGTTTGCTGCACAGCGCCATCGTCCAGGGAGCACAGGCGGACGGTGGGCGGCGTCTCTTTGCTCTGGTAAACGTCGATGAAACGCCGCTGGGTCAGGTCGATGGTGGGCGCATGGGTTCCCTGCTCTCCGGTGAGGCGGCGGGGCGCACCACCGGAGAGGGAGACGGCGCAGAGATGGGTTTCCAGCGGGCTGTCGAGGGTGGCGGTGATGTAGACGGTTTGGGCTTTTTCGTCCACGGCCGTTACCCCCACTACCAGCCATTCTCCCTGCGTCAACGGCCGTTCCAGCCGCCCATCCGCATCGTAAAGATAAAGGTGCATGAAGCCGGTGCGCTCCGAACCCCAAAGGAAACGGCCGTCTTTCAACGGCGTCAACAAGTCGTGGAGGTTGATCCACACCTCGCTGGTTTCCGTGAGCAGGGTGCGTTTTGCGCCCGTTTCCACGTTGAATTCCACCAGGTCCAGGC
>JAKQCM010000433.1 GCA_029559155.1 Chloroflexota bacterium | reverse complement strand
GGCGAGCGGGGCGGCGTGGTGCGCAATCTGGCCACCACCCACTTGCTGGACCGGCTGGCGGCTCATTTCGGCGAAACAAGCCACGAAGTGCCGGTGGGCTTCAAGCACATCTCCGCCACGATGGTTGAACACAATGCCCTGCTGGGCGGCGAATCGAGCGGCGGGCTGACGATTCGCGGCCACATTTTGGGCAAGGATGGCATCTTCGCCGCCGCGCTCATCATCGAAATGCTGGCGAAAACGGGCCAGACTATCTCCGAGCTGCGGCGCACGGTTTACGGCCTGACGGGGGCGCTCTACAGTCTGGAGGACAACGTGCCGGCCACGCCGGAGATGCGGGTGTTGGTGCCAAGGCGGGTGGGGGAAACGGCCGTGACCCACATCGCCGGTTACAAGGTGGCGCGTATCTCGCACCTGGACGGCATCAAGTTTTACCTGGAGAACGACAACTGGCTGCTGCTGCGCTTTTCGGGCACGGAGCCGGTGCTGCGCCTGTTTGCCGAGGCGGATTCGCCGGCGAAGGCGCGGGAGTTGTTGGATTATTTGAAGGGATTTTTAGGGACTGGAGACTAGAGACTGGAGATTGATGTGGGAACGGCCGTTGCTATTTCGGGTATAATGAGGGTATGAAATCGCTGGTAGAAATTAAGCGCATTTTGGCAGCGCAAAAGCCCTATCTGGCCGAGACGTATGGCGTCAAGGAGATTGGCGTTTTTGGCTCTTATGTACGCAATGAGCAGCGCCCTGACAGTGACGTGGACATTCTGATTGAACTGGAACGGCCGTCAAAAATCAGCCTGATAGGACTTGTCGAACTGGAAGGCTACCTGAGCGACCTGTTGGGGGTAAAGGTAGATGTTGCCCTCAAAAAGAACCTCAGGAAGCGCATCGGCCAGCGCATCCTCGCCGAAGTCGTGCCGTTATGAGCAATGAGTTCCTCGACTACATCGAAGACATCCTGGATGCTATGGAAAAGGCCAGCATCTTAGTGGAAGGCATCTCTTACGACACTTTTGCTTCTGATTTTCGCATTCATTTTGCCGTGGCCCATGCACTGCACATTATTGGCGAAGCAACCAAACGTCTACCGCTCCATATTCGTGAGGCGTATCCTGAAATACCCTGGCGCGGCATGGCCGGTATGCGTGACCGCATCGCGCACGGCTACGATCGGGTTGATTTGCAAATTGTTTGGGATGTTATCGCGCGGGATTTTCCACAGATCCGGCCGCAGTTAGAGCAGATTTTGCAAGGCTACGCTTCTGATTAGTTTCCTCAATTGAAAGAGCAACGGCCGTTAGTCACTCTTAGGGAATTCTTTTGCCAGTATTTGCGTGACTTGTTTGCCAATTTCGGGGACGGATTGCACGGCCGTTTGCCAGATAATAATCGCCTTTACCGAGTAGTAGCCATGAACCAGGATGTTGCGCATCCCGATGACTTGCGGCCAATTTACTTCTGGATACTTGTTTTGCAAAGCGGGTGAGATTTTCCTGGCTGCTTCGCCAATCACACCGATTTTCTGCATAACGGCGCTTTGGCGCATCTCATCTTGCAAAAAAGTTTCGCGGTTTATGCCATCTATAAAACGCGCAATCGCTTCTGCCGCTTCGACAATGTCTATCAGATATTGCTCTTCAGACCTCATACACAACCCTTAGCTCAGATAAAATATTATTTTTGATGAGGGGTTTGAGGTCGTTGCGCAGGACCAAATCAACATTTCGCTGCAGCAAGTCCGACAGCTCGATTTGCATTCCGGCCAGATCCATCAAAGTCAACGTCTCTTCAATCCCGGGCTCAAAATCTACCAACACGTCTACATCGCTCTTTGCCGTAAAATCTTCGCGCAAAACGGAGCCAAACAACGATAACTCGCGAATGTGATGGCGATCACAAAAATCTGAGATTTGATCGGTCGGTATCTGCACTTTCGGATTCATGCTGCACATTATAACAGAAGGCAGTACTACTCACTCAACTGGCAGGGCTATCGCATACTCGCCGCGCCTAAGATTTTGGTTGGCCTCGCCGGGGCGTAAACGCCCCGGCAGCCACGCAACGCCGATTGAAACCGGCTAAAAGAGGGAAAAAGCCCCGTTTACGGGGCGTTGTTTGGCAGCCCGGCGGCTTCAGCGCCGGGCGATACGGGCCGTAAACCGAATATGCGACGCCACTCTTTCAACTGGAAGCCAATTTACCCCGCAACCGCGCCAGGCGGTGTTCCAGTTCGGGTTGGACAAGTTGGGCGCGGGCGGGCGACCAGCTCTGGCAGAGGGCAAGCGCCTGTTCGGTCCAGCGCACGGCCGTTGCCACATCCCCCTCTTGCCATTCATAATGCATCGCCAACTCCACATGGGCGGCGATGTCATCGTAGCTGGTGGCGGCGATTTGCTGCCAGCAGGGCACGGCTTCGGCGCGACGGCCGTATTTTTTCAGCAGCCCGCCCAATTCGTACAACGTGCGATGGTACAAATCGAGCGACAACTCCCCGGCCAAAGCCCAGCGCAGCGTTTGTTCGGCGGCGTCTGGCTGGCCGAGGGCGGCCTGCCAGCGGCCCAGGCTGTACAGGTCGATGGGGTGATCGGTCACTTCCGGCCGGGCGAATTGGCGCACCACCCGGCTGGTCAGCGTGACCATCGACACCATGTCGATCTGGTTGTGGTAAAAGACGCGGCGCAGCTCGCGGGCGTCGCCGCTGCGCAGGTAGTTGTTGTAGAGGGTGGGGATAAGCCAGCCGGGCACATCTTCCTGCGTGCGCCGTAAACCGAGCAAGGATTGCTCCAGGCTGCCCAGAGCGCAAGATTCGAGCCGCTGCCGCCACAAGCGGCGCGACGGCGGCAGGAGGTCGATATGCGGCTTCTGGCGCAAATCGGTGGGCATGCGGTTCATCAGGTAACGGGTGTCGAGGAGAGGGACGTCGAAGGAACGGCCGTTGAACGTAATCAACCCCGCTTTGGCCGCCAGCAGTTCATCCAACAGGAGCAGCATGGCCGGTTCGTCGCCGTGATCGCGCAAAAAATATTGGCGCACCACAAACACGTCGCCCGACGGTCCCGTCTCAAAAAAGGCCGCGCCGACCATGAAAGCCAGCGTGCCAGCCCCGGCCAGACCGGTTGTTTCGGTGTCTAAAAAGAGGAAATCACGAAAATTAAGATCGGTAAGGCGCGGGTCGTTGGTGAAAACGGCCGTGTCCGCCGGTGACAAATCCAGCAAATCGCGCAGGGTGTCCTGCCCGTGCCGGTAGCTGAGCGGGTAGACTTTGTCCAGGACGTAACAGGCCCCTTCGGCCGTTTCTTCGCGGCGGATGCCGGGAACGAGCTGGTCAATGGGTTGGGGCGGATCGAAACCTTCTTCGTAAAAATCGGTGGGCGGAGACGGCCGTTCCGCCGGCGGCGGCTTCGGCGGCGCGGGCTTTAAGTTTCGCGCGCCTTTCGTCACGCCCAGGCGGCGCAGTCTGGCCTGAAAATTCTCGTCCATATGTTCTGATTGTAAGGATGTTGCAGGTGAATGGCAACTAATAACCGCCTGAATTCACCGCAAAGTTGGTG
>JAKQCM010000427.1 GCA_029559155.1 Chloroflexota bacterium | reverse complement strand
ATCTATTACCTCGGCCGGCAGTACAGCAAAATCCCGGCTGTTCTCGGTGGGGAACATCACCCGCGTGGCCCCGGCATCTAGCGCCACGCGCAGCCGGTCGCCCAAGCCCTCTACGCGGCTGAGTGCCCCGTGCAGGCTCATGTGTGCCAAAATCACCAGCCCGCCGCCAACCGGGCGGTCGAGCAAAGCCGATACCAGGGCCATGTAAAAGGCGACCCCCAAATCATCGGCATCCTTGCCTTGCATCAGGCTGATCACCTGCACATTGATGTCGTAGGCACTTACATCCCGGTCAATGCCCAATTTTTTGGCGTTAACTTTCAGGTAGTCGTGGGCCATACGCGCGCTTTCTTTGATGCCCTTGCCATTGCTGCCAATGACATTAAAACGGGCTGGCCCCGGCACGGCCGTTACCTGAATCCGATACAGCGCAAATCGCCCCTCAGCCGGGTCAAAGCCTACCGTAAACACGTCCCCCGGTTCCGTAGGCGTCTCCGGGATAAGCTGCCGCGCCTAATTCCGGGCAGGTGACAAACGTCTCTTGCCCGGTTTCTTTGTCGATGTAAGACAAATTGACTTTGGAATATTCAAGCCCTCCCATCCGTTTAAGCTGCTCTTTGACGCGGCGGCGGATTTCCAGGGCAAAATCCAGGTATTCGCGCATCTCTGCTTCGCTGCAACGGCCGTCTGGGTGAATCAACTTCATCAACCCCGACACCGTGCGCACGGCCGCTTTGCGGTCTCGCTCTTCCACATGGCTGCCGAGTGCGAAATAACGGTCATAGGCGTCGGTGTAATTGCGCCAGCGCAGTTCGGTATGGAAAATCTCGGCGATATAGTCGGCGATAAAGCCCATGTGAGCGGTAAAGTAGTCGGGCTGCATCTTGGGCATTTCCCAGCCGGGCAAATAGCCATGCCAGCGGTCGTGAAAGGCCATGTCGTTGCGGATGGTGTCCGGCAGCGGCGTGAACAAGTGCGAGATACGCGCCGTCGTTTCCACGTCGCCGTCAATGTTGCCATTGAAGATGACGCCCGCGTCGGCCGAAATCGTCCCTTTGTCATCTCCCGCGAGAAGGAACCTTGCTCCATGTACCCTTTGTACATCTGCGTTTCCACTTCGCGCTTGAAATGCGCCCCGGCTACTTCGTCGAAGGCTACCATGTCGTATTTGACCACCAGGCCGGGCTTGTCAGGGCGGTTTTTCCAGCCAAACAGGTCGGCGATGCTGCCCTGGCCACCGGATAGGAGGATGGCATAGGGGGAGATTTCGCGATAGACGTAAGACTTACCTGTGCCGCGCGGTCCTAATTCGATCAAGTTGTAGTTCTTCTCGACCAGCGGCACCAGGCGCAGCAGAAAGAGCAGTTTTCGCCGAAAAGTGAAATCGGGATGGGTTGGCTCGTAGCCCATCGTGCGCATGAGTACATCCATCCATTCGTCGCGGCTAAATTGCTGCCGCCCTTCGATAAACTCCTCAAAGTTGGCGCTGGCAACCTGAATAGGCGACAGGCGGCCGATGACAAACGGCCGTATCGCCCCATCACTGCCCAGCGAATCATCATACAGCAGTTCGATGTTCGCCCACACGCCGCCGGTCAGGATGCGCTCATGCTTGTAGACGGTGTCCGGGTCAATGTGGACGTTATCCAAGCCGGCCGTCGCCAGTTTGGCCCAGAATTTACCGCCCGACACTTTTTCGTCAAAGCGGGCCGTCACCAGGTCAATCATCTTCATCGAGCCGACGCGCTGTAAACGCGCCTTGATCAGCTCCGACTGATCGCCGCGCACAATGCGTTCGGTGATGGCGCTTTTTACCTGTTCCAGTCCCAGGCGGATTTCTTCTTCGTCGGTGGTGGAACAATACTTGCCCAACAGATATTCCAGCACGTAGACCGGCACGTTAAAGCCCACCTTGAGCCGTTTGACCAAATCCTTCCGCACCACCCGGCCCGGAAAGGCCTGGATTAATTTGTGATCCAATTCATCAAGTACGACGTCGGTCGCCATAATTTTTACCCCGTAGGGCAGGCATCCCTGCTTGCCCTACTAGAACCATTCATCCATTTCTTTCATTAAAGTCGCCATGCAGCGGTCCAAAATCTCGCCACTGTCGGCGTCGCGGACGATGATGTCCAGCTTGCTGCGCAGCGCCGCTTGCGCGTTTG
>JAKQCM010000425.1 GCA_029559155.1 Chloroflexota bacterium | reverse complement strand
CTTTGTTCCTTTGTAATAAATTTCCCCTATCCCCCGCGCAAAACCTCTTCAATTTCTTCCAGATTCAGCCCCTCCCACAAATACACCTTCAAATTAATCTTCAACTCTTCGCTGACCACGACACCCTCAGAGCGCAGGATTTGCGCCTGGACGTTGGCCCCGTGTTCGCGGTTGACGATGCTGATGCGGCCCTGGCTGTTAACCACGCGCTGCCAGGGCACCGGCGCAAACGTGGGGTCGTCGGGTTTGTCTTTGAGGGCGTTGAGGGCGTAGCCTACGGCGCGCGCAGCATTGGGATGGCCCAGAATGTTGGCGATACGGCCGTAACTCGTCACCTTGCCCCGCGGCACCCGCCGCACCACCGCATACACCTGCTCATAAAAATTCGCACCCGGTTTTTCCATATGCCCACTCCCTTGAACATAGGACACGGATTAACGCGGATAAACACGGATAAGAATCCGTGAAAATCCGTGTGCATCCGTGTCCGTTTCATTGATGGTGTTGAGCCTGCGCTCATGTCATCTTCTTCGATTTACCTGGTAAGATTGGTCCAATCTCCAAGATTGGACCAATCTATCTACTTATTCATACCGAAAGCGCACAATGCCCACGATGAAAAAAACAACGGCGAACCCGCTTAACACGGCCGCTTCCGGCAAAATTTCAGCCACGCCGGCGCCGCGCATGACCAGATCGGCCAGACCCTGCATGGCCCAGGTGGTGGGCAAGACGTGCACGGCCGTTTGCACCGCCGGTGGAAATAGTTCAATCGGAAACCAGCAGCCGCCCAACAAAGCCATCGACATGCCCAGCATGATGCTCAAGTTGTTGGCCTGGCTTTCCGTTTTCACAAACGTAGCCATCATCACACCAAAAGCCACCGATGAGAGGCCAAATGTGAGCAGCATAATCGCCAATCCGACCGGCGAATGACCCCAGTTGACGCCCATGACCACTATACCAAATCCAACGAGAATGCCCATCTGCACCACGGCCGTGCTAAATTGCCCGAAGATGGTTCCCAACAGGTATGTGGACTTGCGCGTTGGCGTTACCAACAGGCGGCGCAGCGTGCCATAACGCCGTTCAAACGCCAGCAGCGCCGACGTGCCCAGCAGCGGGATAAACACCCAGGTAATGAGCTGCCCGGCCGATTGGTGCGCCGCCAGATCGTAGGTGTTGGCCTCTGTGATCGCCGCCTCTGGCTGGGTGACACTCACGCGCTGCGGCTCGTCGGCCAGCAACGCTGCGGCGAGGTCGGTGGCTTGCTGGAAGTAGGCCTGTCTGGCGGCGTCGTCGGCGAAGGGCGCAAGGTCTTCGGCTTCTTGCAGGCTGGCGCGGGCGGCTATCCACGGCGCGCTGATGTCGCTGACGGCCGTTTGCACAGCCCGATCCGCGGCGTTGGCGTTGTTGTTGTTGGGCAGTTGGCGCAGGTCCAGAACGGCCGTGGATCCATCCAACACGGCCGCGCCAAAACCCGCCGGAATCACCAGCAGCGCCGGCGCTGCCTCGTCGGCGAAGCGCGTTTCCGCCTCGGCCAGCGGTTTTTCTTCGATACGCACCACGCCCGACGCTGCCAGGGCGCTGATCAACGTGTTTGCCGGTTCGCTGCCGTCCTGGTTCACCACCAGCAGCACGATGCGATTGTCGCCTGCGCCGGTTTGGCCGGTTCCCACGCCACCGCTGAGCAGCACGGTGAACACCAGGGGCAAAATCAAAAAGAAAAGTAGTTCGGTTCGGCTGGAAAAGCGGATGATGGTGTCTTTCCAGGCCAGAGCGGTGATTTTTTGGAACATGAGTCCTCCAGAATGCAAACGGTTGGTTGATGGGTTCAGCGGGCGATGAGCGCGCCGGAGCGACGTTGAAAGATGAGAACGGCCGTGCCAAACAACAGCGCCGCCATCACCACCAAAGCGATCAACGACGGGGCAATATCGGCCAGCGAGCCGCCCTGGCTTAACGACATGAAGCCTTCAATCGCCCAGGCGTTGGGCGTGATTTTGCTCAGTTGGGCCAGCAGCCCGGTGAACGGAATCTGCACAAAACTGCCGCCCAAAATGCCGAAAGTCAGCATCAACGCCGTGCCGAAGCTGGAGACCTGGCCGGGACGGTTCGCCAGCGAAGCCAGCAGCAGCCCCCAGCCGGTCGCCGCCGCCGACACGGTGACGATGAGCAGCACAACGCCGGGTAGATTGCCCCAGCGCAGCCCAAATAACAGGGCGCTGGCGGCAATCAACACACTCACCTGCGCCACGCCGGTCAGGAAAATGCCCACCACTTTACCGGCCAGAATTTGCGTGGCCGACGTGGGCGAAATGAGCAGGCGTGAAAGCGTGCCTTTGTCTCGTTCGGCCAGGATGCTGCGGCCGCCCAGGGCAACGGTGTACATGAGAAAAGCAACGGCCATGCCGGGGGCGATGTAGGCCAGGAAGTTGGGGTTGCTGGCCGCCTCGGCGGCGGCTTTGTCGCGTTCGATGCGGATGGGTTGGGGCGCGGCGTCCTGGCTGATCAGGCGTTGGCCCATTTCCTGGCCCAGAGTCATCATGGATTCGGTGTTGGCGGGGGTGATACGGCCGTGCATCACCAACTGCGTCAGGGCCACATTCACGCTGACCATGCCGGTTTCCACCTGATTGATGTAATCTGCCACAATGCTGCTGACAACATTGGCGCTGATGGGGCGGGCGGGATTGGCGTACACTTCGATGGCCACCGGCTCGCCCACCTGACCGCTGGCGTTGGGCAGAATACCGTCGGTAAAACCGGCCGGGATGATGACGGCGGCAGCGATGGCGTTGTTGTCTACTTGTTGGCGGGCGGCCTGGGGGGAAACGGCCGTGTCCGGCGCCAACAATTCGGCCAAATCGGCCGAAAACAACACATCCACCAGCCCTTGCCCTAGTTCGCCGCCATCTTTGTTTACCACCACAACGGCAATGCCGGCCAATCCGCTGCTGCTGCCGCTGTTAGAAAAAGAGCCGGTAATCAACCCCAACCCTAGCGTCAGGACAAACGGCGCGCCCAACATCAACACCAGCGCACCCTTATCTCGGAACAAAACAATTAAATCTTTCCAACCAATGTTTAGAATTTTTTTCATGGTAACTACCTTTGGGTTCGTGTATGGCAGGCTGTCAGCATCACGCCGCCCGCGGCTAATCCCGCAGCGCCCGCCCGGTCAGGTGCAGGAAGACGGCTTCCAGGTTTGGCTCTTCGATTTCGATGGCCCGAATGGGCAGTCCGGCGCTGTTGGCGCGTGTGACCACCGCCGGCAGCACGGCTCCCGCTTCTTTAACCGACAAGACGATCTCGCCATCCAGCGAATTGGCCGCCAATACGCCATCCACGCCGTTAAACAGTTCGGCATGGCCGTTGGCTTCATGGCCTTCGCCGAAGTTCAGGCGCACGGTTTCTTGCTCGCCCACCACTTGTTTTAGCTCTTCTTGCGTGCCCAGGGCGATGAGACGGCCGTGATCGATAATGCCCACGCGGTCTGATAATTCTTCGGCTTCTTCCATGTAGTGGGTGGTGTAAAGCACCGTCATGCCCTGGTCGCGCAGGTCGCGTACCATGTCCAAAATACGCCGTCGGCTTTGTGGATCGATGCCCACCGTCGGCTCATCCATGAAGAGCAGCTGCGGTTTGTGCAGCAGCCCCACGGCGATGTTGATGCGCCGTTTCATGCCGCCGGAGTAAGTTTCCACGCGGTCATTGGCCCGGTCAGACAGGGCCACCTGTTCCAGCACTTCGTCGATGCGCTGCTTCAGGGCTTTGCCTTTCATGTCATACATCTGGCCCCAAAATTGGAGGTTTTGGCGGGCGGTCAGTTCATCGTACAGGGCAATTTCTTGGGGCACGACGCCGATGAGGCGGCGGATGGCCAGGCTGTCCTGGGGGATGGCAAGGCCGTTGATAACGGCCGTGCCGCCCGTTGGCGTCAGCAGGCAGCTTAGCATGGAAATGGTTGTCGTTTTACCGGCGCCGTTTGGCCCCAGCAGGCTAAAAATTTCCCCGCGCAGAACGCTGAAAGAAATGCCCTTCACGGCCTGATTGTCGCCGTAGGATTTTTGCAGGTCTTTGGTGGTTAAAATTGGCTCGGACATTAAAAACTCCTTGGAGAGTCACGTCACCGCAGAGAAACAAGGGCCTTGGGGATTTCCTGGGGGTTGGTCTGATGCGTGATGCGTGAAACCTTTCTGGTTACGCATCACGCTTCACGCATCTGGGGCTGTTGACCCCCTGAGTTCCTGAAGAACCAGAAACAATCGGCCGCGCCGGCGCACTCGACGGATGACGTATTGTGATTTGGTTATTGGTCTTTAGCGTAACAAAAAGAGGGGCAAGGGCGATGTGCTGGAAGTCATTGGCCGGGTCATGGTTTGAACCGTGACCTGGCGGGGAGGTTTATCGTTGGCCGCGCAGTTTGCCGCGGGCGATGGGGTCCTGGCGCGGCGTGGTGATGTGGAGAAAGCCGTCGGTGTCCAGGTAGCCCAGATCGCCGGTGAACAGCCAGCCGGCACGGCCGTCTGGCCCGGTGTGCAGCACTTCGGCGGTTGTTTTCGACTGCTGCCAGTACCCGGCCATCACCTGTGGCCCGCGCACGACAACTTCGCCGATTTCGCCTGCGTCGAGCGCGTCGGTGCCAAAAGAGGTGTCGGTGATTTGCACGTTTGTGTCTGGCAGGGGGAGGCCAACGGCCGTTGGCCGGATGGTTTGCCAGGGGTCTATGGCTACCAGCCCGCCTGTTTCCGAGAGACCATAGGCATTCAACAAACGGCCGTTGGTGGCCGCCTGAAACCTTTTTCGCAGCGCCGAAGGCAGGGCGGTTTTGCTGCTGAGGGCTATCTTGATAGATGAAAGATTGCGTTTGTCCTTTTCGTTTTGTTGCAGCAGGGCGTTGAACAGCTTGGGCACGCCGGGCACAAAGGTGACGCGATATTGGGCCAGGGCGCTCAGGCTGTGGGCAATTTCTCTGGGATTGGGAATGAGGACGAGGGTAGCGGCGTGGGCGATGCCGGCATTGAGAACGGCCGTCAGCCCATAGGCGTCATAAAACGGGATGGCGGCCAGACTGGTTTCCTGGCCGGACTCCAGGGGCAGCCAATGGTTTAGCATGGCGGCGCTGCACACCAGATTGCGGTGCGTCAGGGTGACGCCGGGCTGGCTGCGGGCGCTGCTGTAACTGCCATGCTGCGGATAGAGGAGAACGGCCGTGTCCGGCGGCGTCACCTCAATCAATTTGAGCCGGGCTGTTTTTTCGCGCAGCAGGCGCTTAAACGACAGCGTGGAGGAGCCGCTGGCTCCCTTTAACCGGCGTATGTGCGGCTGATTGCCGGAAAGGCTGGTCGAGAAAACGGCCGTCCAGGGCAAAAAATCAGACGCCCGGCTGATGATAACTCGCTGGAGACTGGTTTTGCTGCGCACAGCCTGCGCCGTTTCATACAGGCCGCGCGAAATGATCAGGGTTTCGCTGCCCGAATCGGTCAGGATATAGCTCAACGTGTCGGGTTTAATCGTGGGGCTGATGCAAACAACAATGCCGCCAATCCGCCAGGTGGCGTAGGCGGCGATGATAAACTGAGGGCTGTTGGGCAGGGCAATGGTTACCCGGTCCCCTTTTTTGATGCCGGTTTGCTGCAATCCGGCGGCAAAATGGTTGACGGCCTTGTTCAACTGCGCATATGTCAGGCGCGCGGCCGCCAGACGGCCGTTTGCTGGCGCGCTGTAAATCGTGGCGGTTCGTTTGGGAAACTTGTGGGCGGCGTGGAGTAAAAAATGGTCCAGCGGCAAGACCGGATAACTAAGGGACTCAGGAACCCGTGAATCGTAATTTTTTAACCAGGCTTTGTCCATTTGCGTGCTCCTTCAAGGGGCATCGTCTAAAAATGGGGCGTCCTTGGGGTTTCGTAGCGTTAGTATGCGACGTGTAAAAGGTTACGGAACCATTTGCATCTGGCGCAGCAGCCAATCGCCGCCCCACTGGTACATAAAAACAAGGAATCCACAGCAGCAGCACAACAAGATCAGCAGCACGATGGCCAGAATACCAACGATCCGTTTGTTGGAGCTGCCGCCGGTTTGTGGCTGGGGAGCCACCGGTTCGGCGGCCGGGATAACGCGCGGCGTGGCTTTGGGCATGGGCGGCGGATCAAACTTTGGCAGATCGGCCAGGTCGGGCAGCGGTGATTCAACGGCTGCGGGCGGTTCGGTTTGGGGGGTGGTTGGCTCTACCGGCTCACTCTGTTCTACCGGTTCGGCCGGTTCTTCAAATGGGGGCAGCATGGGGTCGGTGAATGGAATGGCGAAAGGTTCGGTGTCGGGTACGGCCGTTACGGCCGCCGCACTTTCCACAGCATCTACAACCGGTTCTGCCGGTTCTACTGGTTTTACCGGTTCGGCCGGTTCTTCCAGCATGGTGGCGGCTGGTTCAGCCGCCGGTTTAGCGGCCATGTCGGCTTCAGCCTCGGCGGGCATTTCCTGGTAAACAATCACCACGCTGCTGCCCAACTGAATTTCCTGGTCAGGTTCCAGCAAGATGGGGCCGGCGCTGATATTGCGCCCATCGACAAATGTGCCGTTGGTGCTGCCCAGGTCTTGCAGGCGGTAGCCGTCCGGGGTTTCTACCAGACGGGCGTGCAGGCGCGAAACTTCTGCGTCATCGATCACCACATCGGCGACAGGATCGCGCCCCAGTGTGAGGGTGGGTGCGACAAGAAGGATGGTTTGACCTGCATTGGGTCCTTTGCGGATGACGAGTTGGTACGCTTTTTCTAACACGGCCGTTTCCTCCCATTTATCGTCGGCGCTGCGCCAACGTCGGACAGGTGATTTGTAAACATTTTACCCGAAGTAAAGGCCGGTGGCGAGACTTGCTAGGCGATGTTGGTTTTTTTGCGGCGGCGCAGCAGGCCGGGCAAGGATTTGGCGATCTTGATGTCCAGCACAAAGACCATCACCGTGTAACCGGCGACCCCGGCCAAACCGCCTAGCAAAACGACGATTACCCGATTGAGCAGCGAGTCCAGGGGGAAGATGGGCAGCAGCAGGGCCATCACGCCCAGCGCAGACAGGCCGGTGACCAGGGCCGCGCCAAACGATTTGACGGCCGACGTGGCGATGCCGTAGCCGCGCAGGCCGTTGAGCGACCGGTTGAGCAGCCAGGCCATGATCAGCGTGTGGACGATGTGTTTGACGGCATCGGCGACCATGAGGCTGTATAAACCGAGGGGGCCGATGAGCAGAACGGCCGTGGCCAAATACACCACAATCGCCGCCACGCCTACCAGCGCCGGACGCAGCGTATCCTTGCGGGCGTAAGAGGCAAAAACCAGCATCTGATCAATCGCCGCAAAGGGCAAGCCCAGCAAATAAAAACGCAAAACCTGCGCCGTGATCAAGGTGTCGGCGGCGGAAAATTCGCCGCGTTCGAACAGCAGGGCCACGATGGGCAGCGCCAGGGCAAACAATCCGGCCGTGGCCGGTAAAATCAGCGTCACCACCAGCCGTAAACCATCAGAAAGGGTGTGTTTGAAATCGTCCAGGCTGTTTTCGGCCTGACGCGAGAGTGTGGGCAAAATGGCCACCGACAATGCCGTGACAACCAATCCCAGCGGGAATTGGTAGAGCGTGGTGGCGAAGCGCATAAACGCCACGCTGTCGTCGCCGGTGCGGGTGGCCAGATTGTAGCTGAGGGCGACGGAAAGCTGGGTGATGACCAGCCCGGCGACGATGGGCGCGTATAGTTTGAGAATGCGGCGGATGGCCGGATGGCGCAAATTGAACTGCCAGCGCAGGCGGGCGTCGCGCATGGCGGGCAGTTGCAGCACAATTTGCAGGAAGGAACCGGCGAGCAGCCCCCAAACCAGGCTTTCGATATGATCCGGGCGCAGCAGGGCGGCGATGACGATGGCCCCATTCAGCACCGCGCCGATGAAGGCGGGAATGGCGAACCGCTTGAGGGCGTAGAGCGCGCCGGTGAGGATGCTGGCGATGCTCATGAACAGCACAGCCGGGGCGGCGAGGCGCATCAGGTGGATGGAAACGGCCGTAAGCGCCGGGTCGGTAAAGTTGCGCGCGCCAATCAACCAGGCGATTTGCGGTGTGAAGATTTCGACGATGCCCACGACAACCAGCAGCAGCACCGTGGCCGCGCTGAGAACCATGCTCAACACGCGCCACAGCTCGGCGCGCCGCTCTTTGGGCGCGTAGTCGGAGAAAACCGGCACCAATGACGAATTCACCATGCCGCCAATGATCAAATCAAACAGGCTGATGGGGATGTAGGCGGCGATTTCGTAGGCTGCCAGCAGGCCAGACGCGCCGAACAGGCTGGCCTTCACGGTTTCACGGGCCAGCCCCAGGATGCGGCTGACGACGTTGCCGGCGGCCAGGATGGCGGCAGCCTTTACCACGCCCCCATCTTCACGGATGGAATCGGGGATAGGTGGTTCTTCGGGCGTGATGTCGGTGGTGTCTAGCAAAGGAAAACTCGAAAATAAGAGATTGGAGACTGGAGATTGTTTTCACTCGGGTCCAGCCTTCGTTGTGCAATGGGGCATTCTAACCGATGGATGGAAGGGGGGCAATAAGTGGCAGGCTACGGGAAACGGCCGTTTGCCCTATTTAGGCGTAGTGGGCCAATTTCGAAAGGGCAAACTCTTGCCCAAATGGAGGCCGGGCGGTTTGGGAATGAGCCAGGCGCAAATCAGTTTTTGGGCATATGAGCAAGCCAGTATGTGTTATACTTTTTATCCTGTAATGATCGCAACGATGGGTTAAAATGTTGTGGTCATGATCCCGAAATCTACCGGTTCAACAAAATGGCGCAAACCATAACCTGACAGACAAACTGCAGGTTTAACGCCGATCTCAATTGCGAATTCTTGCTCTCCTAACTGGACCGTTGATATGCCCAAAACAACCAAAAGCAAAAAACAACTTGCCGCCGAAAATGAAGCGCTGCGCCTGCGGCTGAAAGCTGCTGAAGAGGCCCTGACGGCCGTCGATCATGCGTACCGGACCCTGGTGGAGAGTATGCGAGACGGCGCGCTGACGCTGACGGCCGAGGGCGTGATTTTGGACGCAAACGGCCGTATCGCCGAAATGCTCAAAACCCCCCTCGATGAACTCATCGGCGCCTCTATTGCCGCCTGGCTGCCGCCAGACAGCCAGGCGCTCCTGACTGCCATGCTAAACAGCGCCGACACCCAACGGCGTGAAGAATTATCCATCGCGGCCAGCGATGGAACAACGATACCGGTCTATCTCTCAATGAATCGTCTGATCGCCGCAGATATGACTGATCACGTCTGCCTGATCGCCACTGACCTGACCGAGCG
Organism: Chloroflexota bacterium; assembly: GCA_029559155.1. GTDB lineage: Bacteria > Chloroflexota > Anaerolineae > Promineifilales > Promineifilaceae > Leptovillus. The sequence continues at coordinate 84 of JAKQCM010000425.1, read as the reverse complement.
CAAGCGTATAGAGCAAGTTATGGCTGCGCGCCGGCGCCTGCTCCAATTCGCTGTTACCCATCCATTGCAGGAATTGCTCCAGGC
>JAKQCM010000401.1 GCA_029559155.1 Chloroflexota bacterium | reverse complement strand
CTACGTGCTGCTCCATCACTACATGGGCGAGATTGACGGCGCGTTTCGCGCCTGGGGCTTCGCCAAGGGCGGCACGGGCGGCATCGCCGACGCCATCGCCCGCTCGGCGGAAGCGTTGGGCGCGGAGATTCGCTGCAACGCGCCGGTGGCCCAGGTGATGGTGAAAAACGGCCGTGCCGTTGGCGTGGCCCTGGAAAACGGCGACGAGATTTATGCCGACATGGTCGCTTCCAGCCTAGACCCCAAGCTGACCTTCCTCAAGCTGGTCGATCCGAACCAACTACCGGCCGATCTGGTCGATTCCATCCGAAAATTCAACGTGCGCGGCTCGTCGGGTAAAGTCAATCTGGCCCTGGATGCGCTGCCCGACCTGACCTGCATGCCGGGTCCGGGCCGCCACCTGGCCGGGGCCATCTCCATCAGCCCCAGCATCGACTACATCGAGCGGGCCTTTGATGACGCGAAGTATGGCGAGTTTAGTAAACGGCCGTACATCGACTGCATCCTCCCCTCCGTCATCGACCCCGACATGGCCCCGCCCGGCAAGCACGTCATGTCCTGCTTTGTGCAGTACGCCCCGTATGAACTCAACGGCGGCTGGACCGACGCCAAACGCGAAGCCTTTGGCGACGCGGTAGTCGATACGCTGGCGCAGTACATGCCCAACCTCAAAGATATCATCCTCCACCGGCAGGTGCTGACGCCCGTTGACATTGAGGAGATGATCGGCATCTCGCAGGGCAATATTTTTCACGGCGAATTGAGTTTGTCGCAGTTGTTTTTCTTGCGCCCGGCGGCCGGTTGGGCCAAATACCGCACGCCGATCAAAGGCTACTGGCAGTGCGGCTCCGGCACGCATCCCGGTGGCGGCATCATGGGCGCGCCGGGGCAGTTGGCGGCGCTGGAAATGTTGAAGGAAAAGTAAAAGGTCTTTGAGTGTTCAGGAGTTGGTGTTCCATGAAGCGTGATACGTGATGCGTGAGCAGGAAGACTTCACGCATCACGTATCACGCTTCAGGCAGCCCCAAACGCAATCCAAAAGACCCAAATAAACGCTTAAGGAGAAATGGATTTTGACAGTTGACTTTTTGATTCCTGCGGTAACGGCCGTGATCACCCTTATTTTTACGGCCGTTGTGTTCTACCGGTACAGCCATCGCCGGGGTACTCACCTGCTTATCTGGGGCATTGGTCTCAGCTTCTACACGCTGGGCGTGCTCGGCGAAGCCATCCTGGCCCTGACCTGGAGCGCGTTTTTCTTCCGCCTGTGGTACTGGGCGGGCGCGCTGGTCGTGGCGGCCTGGTTGGGGCAGGGGACGGTGTTTCTGTTGGTGCGGAAACGGCCGTGGCCCCAGGTCACCCTTGCCTTTGTCATTATCGGCTCCGCCATCGGTCTGATCTGGATCTTTTTCACCCCGCTCAACGAAGCCGCCTTCATCCTCGGCGAGAGCCTGACCGGGCAGTATAAAGCTATCCTGCCGCCGGGCGGCGTGCGGTTAATGACACCGTTTTTCAACATCTACGGCACCATCACCCTGATCGGCGGCGCGATATATTCCGCCTGGCTGTTCTGGCGCAAGCGCATTTTGCTCAATCGCATGTGGGGCAATATCTTCATCGCTCTGGGCGGCCTGTCGCCGGCCTTGGGCGGCACGTTTGCCCGGCTGGGACAGCCCACTTACCTTTATCTGAGCGAATTGTTGGGCAGCATCCTGATTTTCATCGGCTTTCTGCTGGCGACG
>JAKQCM010000382.1 GCA_029559155.1 Chloroflexota bacterium | reverse complement strand
CTTTTCGGTATGCGTCTGGTCGCCGGGTCTCAACGCCCAGGGCAACTCCTTGGCCGGGACAAAAGCGCTGGAATTGTTCACCACGCTCACAGAGATTTCCATATTTTGATGGGACAACCAGCCCCATTTGTGCTGACAACTCAAGGAGAAAATCATGAACAACAGCGGCTCTTCCTGGAACCCGGTGCGGGCAATTCAGGCATTGCTGGTCCTAAATACGGCCGTCTGGCTGACGTTTGGCATAATCAGTCTGCTGCGCCTCTCCTTACAAAACCCGGAACAGATAGGGGTGTTGAGCATCATCGCCGTGCTGATGTTTGGCAACGTGGCCGCTTTACTGTTGGCGGCCTGGCTGTTGAGTTGGCGGCCTAAGTGGGGTTTTACGTCGCCCTGGCCGTCTTGCTGGTGAACATCGTCCTGACGTTTACCGACCAGTTCGGCCTGTTTGACCTGCTGACGTTGCTGCTGGACCTGATCATTCTGGCCCTCCTGCTCGCCGGCCGCCAATTTCTGCAACCCATGCCGTCGATGGACGCCGCTTGATAAGAGAACTCAAGCAAATCGTCAAGACTTTCAACCAAAATTGTCTTGACGATTTTAAAAATTGTCTTGACGATTTTGAAAATTGTCTTGACAATTTGAGCGAGAGATGCGCATCTCTTGAGCGGTTTATCTTGATGCGTGAGCAGAGAGATTGTAGAGGAGGGCGAGACGGCCGTTAGCCATTACGCCACTTATTTCCATTTTTACAGGCAAAAACAACAGTATGAAAACACGAATCAAACAAACCATCAAGCAAACCCTCCTGTTCCAGATGCTCTGGAATTGGACCGTAAAAAGAAAGCGGGAAAAGGAAGAACTGACTGCGTGGCAAAAAAACCAACAGATTGGTCCGCCGCCACATAGCGTGAAGCAGCACACGATCAAAACGTATGCAAAGCGCTTTGGGCTGCACATTCTGGTCGAAACCGGAACGTATTACGGCGACATGGTTGAAGCCATGAAAGGTCATTTCGACCAGATTTACTCCATCGAGTTAAGCCGGGAACTGTACGAAACTGCCCAGAAAAGATTCAAAAGAGCAAAAAACGTCGAGCTGATATGTGGCGACAGCGCTGTCGAACTGGGGAACGTGATGAGACGCCTGGATCAGCCTGCGCTGTTTTGGCTCGACGGGCACTACTCGGCCGGGATCACGGCCAAAGGCGAAAAGGATACGCCCATTTTTGAAGAGCTGACCCACATTTTTAACGCGCCGGACCAGGGCCACGTCATCTTGATTGACGATGCGCGCCTCTTCGGAACCGAACCAGATTACCCCAGTCTGCAGGCGCTTGCGGCGTTCATCGCCGCAAAAAGGCCCCATCTGGATATGACGGTTGAGGCTGACAGCATCCGGATCACGCCCAGAAAATAACTTTCTGGCAATGTATGGCAGCGGGAGGTGGGAACGGCCGTTTCTCCCCTTCCTCCTTGCTTTCTTGTAAAATCTCTCCATGACCAATCACAAACCCGAAATCATGAGTCCGGCCGGATATTGGCCGCAATTGCACGCCGCCATCGAAGCCGGCGCCGACGCTGTCTACTTTGGCCTCCACCACTTCACCGCCCGCGCCAAAGTCGGCTTCACCCTCAGCGAACTGCCTGACGTGATGCGCACCCTCCACCAACGCGGCGTTAAAGGCTACGTCACCTTCAACACCCTCGTCTTTGACCACGAACTGGATGAAGCCGTGCGCGCCCTGGCCGACATCGCCGCCGCCGGAGCGGACAGCATCATCGTGCAAGACGTGGCTGTGGCCCAACTGGCGCGGCAAATCGCCCCTGACCTGGCCATCCACGGCAGCACGCAAATGAGCCTCACCAGCGCCGAGGGTATCAACCTGGCGCAGCAGTTTGGCGTCAGCCGCGTGGTGCTGGCCCGCGAACTCTCGCTCGATGACATTCGCGCCATCCGCGCCGCCACCACCTGCGAACTGGAAATGTTCGTCCACGGCGCGTTGTGCGTCTCCTACTCCGGCCAATGCTTCTCGTCCGAGGCGTGGGGCGGCCGCAGCGCCAATCGCGGCCAGTGCGCTCAGGCGTGCCGCCTACCCTACCAGATGATCGTCGATGACCGCCTGCGCCCGCTGGACGACGCCCGCTACCTGCTTTCGCCCGGCGACCTCTACGCCTTGCAGCAAATGCCTGAGATCGTGCAGTTAGGCGTGGCGGCGCTGAAGATTGAAGGGCGCTACAAAGACGCCGATTACGTCGCCCTGACCACCCGCGCCTACCGGCAGGCGGTGGACGAGGCGTGGGCGGGGCGCGATCTGACCATCACCCCGGCCGAGGAATTGCAGCTCCAGCAGGTGTATTCGCGCGGGTTTGGCCCCCATTTTGTGACTGGGACGAACCATCAGGCGGTGGTGAGCGGCCGTTCCCCCAATCATCGCGGCGTCAAAGTGGGCGTCGTTACGCACGTTGGGCGCGATTATGTCCTGGTCCGGCCCGAAGCGGCGGCCAGCGCCGCGCCCATCAAACCGGGCGACG
>JAKQCM010000366.1 GCA_029559155.1 Chloroflexota bacterium | reverse complement strand
TCCAATGCTCCCTGCGTAAGTCCTAAATATATTGTGGACATGGCGTTTAACAGTATTTTCTGCCACAAAAAGAGTTGCGGCTATCTCAGCATTCGAGGCGCCAGTTGATAATTCTTGGAGCACCTCTTTCTCTCGCGGAGTAAGGTTAGAAATATCTGTTTGCGGTTCATGATCTTCAACGGCCGTGCGTGAAAATTCCTTCATGATACGTTTGGTCATGTCCATGGACATCACTACGTTGCCACGATTGGCGGAGCGCACAGCCTCCAGTAGCTTCTCTACCGGTTCGTTTTTAAGGAGGAATCCAGTTGCACCGCTTTTAACTGCAGAAAAAAGCTCGGTATCTTCAGCATGAACAGTCAAGAAAAGGATTTTACAATTCGGTATTTCGGCCAAGATCGATCTAGCCGCATCGGCGCCCGTGCCATCGGGTAAACTGAAATCCATTAGGATAATATCTGGCTGGTTCTGCCGGGCAGCCTCAATGGCCTCTGCCAAATTACTAGCCTGCCCACAAACCACCATATCTGGTTCCGAGCGCAGTAAACTTGCCAGGCCTTGCCGGAACAGAGGGTGGTCATCAACAATAAGCACTTTCATTTATACCCACCTAATCAATTTGCAGAAGATCTCAGGTTAGATCTGTATTGGGAAACCAGAATGTCAATTGTGTACCACACTTCTTTGTATCACAAGTCGGGGATTTAAGATCGAAGCGCCCGCCTATGGTAGCGGTGCGCTCCTGCATAATTTTCAGTCCAAAGTGCCCTGAGCTGTGGGCTTTTACGGGGTCAAAACCTCGCCCGTCATCCGTCAGGATCATGATCAGATCTTCTTGTTGCCCCCAGATTAATTCGACCTTGACCTCGTGTGCATCTGCGTGTCGTTCCACATTGCTTAACGCCTCGCCAAAAATGTAAACAACTTGCCGCAGTATTCCAGGCTTAAGGCAAAAGGGCTGCCCGGTTTGGGTTATTTCTAGCGCCAACCTTGATCGTTCCACAATTAATTGGCTGTGGTTGAGGAGTATATCCTTTAACGATGACTCTTGGAGGTGCATCATTGACAGCTTGCCCCGCACCAATTCGTAAGATTGGTTGGCAACGACCCGCATTTGTTCTATATCGGCGCGTGTTTCGCTGGCATTTGTTTTGTCAGCATCTCTAGCCATTTGGTCTAATTTCATGTGCAAATAAGCCAGATTTTGCCCCAAGGTATCGTGAAGGTCACGGGAAATGCTAAGTCGTTCGGTGTCTTTGGCCTGGCTGACCAACTGCGTAGATTGTTGCTGCTGCTTTTGAGCCGAAACCAGGGCGATGGCAATATCCGAAGCCACGTAATTGAATATGTCTTTTTGTTCTTCGGATAAATTAGCTTCTGAGGGCAAAATCAGGAACATTCTGGCAATTAACGACTCTCCCCAAAAAAGTGGCAAACAGTACATAGTCGGCATATTTGCCTGAGAGTTCCCGGTTTCATTGGGGGGTGATTCTATTGCGTGCAACGTTGTGGGGTGGTCCGAAGTTTTGGTGTAATACACGGCCGGAATAAAGCTGTAGGAGCTGGCGGGTAAAGCCTGCTCATTATACTGTTGCTCGCTACTCACCTCGAATTTGGCTGATTGGGGATTATAAACTAGAAGCGAAGGGGCGATCAGTGGGTTAATTGTTCGGGGGAATTCATACAGGGCGGTGACCATTTCATCCCATTCAGTAGTAAACGCCAGCCTGGTGCTTAGGTCGTGTTTTATTTGCAGGATTTTGAGGGCATGGTTTTTAACTCGAGTGATTTTCAGGACATGCTCTAATAGGATCCAGATAATGAACAAGAGCAAAAAGAATAACAAAATAGACAAGATTTCGATTTGATGGCGGGTCCGACTGTAAGGGACTAATTCTTCCACAATCTCTAGCACGACGAAGAGAACTGAAAGCAAGCCTATGACCCAAAAACGACGTCTGACAAGCTTGTCCTCTATCCATGAACTAATTTTAGTTGTCTGGTTCTCTTGAAAGCCCCTCATAATAACCTATTTTACATTTTTGTTTAGCCCTTGTGAAGGGTAACGGATTGGGGTAGGGTGATTGATTCTGTTCGTGGTCTGAAAATGACTTTACCACCCAGTAGTTAGTTTGCCCTAAGATTATTTCTTTTGCCCTTAACGCCTGGCGCAAATTGGGAGTTTTTTTAGGGGAAAAGGGGAAATGGGTATATGGTATGACTATCTTGCAGATGAAAAGGCAGCTTTTAAAGTGCCTTCCAGGTGGACAAATCGGTAATGGTCAGGCGATGAATAATCCTGGCAATCATTCTTGGATTTGTGCGGCAACTGGCTTCACCTGTTATAGTAAGGAGGGGTACGGCCGTAAACACGCGTATATAAACTAAGTTGTTGCGCACCAATTAAACCGGCAAGTTGTGATTCAAGGTGACTAAATGAAACGATGGCAAAAAATTCTCGTGACGCTGATTATCGCCTTCATTGCAGTCGGGGTGGGGGTTTTGGCATACGCTTATTGGCCGTATCAGGAAAATTTGGAGTACCTGACGGCCGTTAGCGACAACTATAACGTCACCATCTTGCGTGACACCTGGGGCGTGCCCCACATCTTCGGCGAAACCGACGCTGATGCCGCCTACGGGCTGGCCTACGCGCACGCCGAAGATGATTTCGACACCATTCAACTGGCTCTTGCCGCTGCTCGCGGGCAGCTTGGTGCAATTAGTGGGGCGGCGTTAGCTCCCAACGATTTTCTGGTGCAGCTGCTGCGCATCCCCGAAGTTGTGCGGGCAGGTTATCCGAACCTGGCTCCGGAAACCCGCGCTCTGGTGGAAGGCTACGCTGATGGCCTGAATTATTACGCCGCCTTGCACCAGGACGAGGCTTACCCTGGTTTGTTTCCTGTAACCGGGCAGGATGTTGTAGCGGGATTCGTACATAAAACACCCTTCTTTTTTGGCGTAGAAGGGGTGATTGGCGATTTGTTTGGCGAGGAACGGCCGTTACCCGTCACGACCAAACAAACCAGCCAACTTCCTACGGCCGTGCGCTTTGGCTCCAATACCTTCGCTGTCAGCCCAACCCGCAGCGCCAACGGCGAAACCTTCCTGGCCATCAATTCGCATCAACCCTGGAAAGGGCCGGTTACCTGGTACGAGGCCCACGTCCACAGCGAAGAGGGGTGGAATATGGTCGGCGGCCTGTTTCCTGGCGCTCCTGTGGTGCTCGTTGGCCACAACGAGAATTTGGGCTGGGGACTCACCGTCAACAGCCCTGATCTGGTCGATGTGTATGTGCTAGACATTAACCCAAACAATCCCAACCAGTACCGCTTTGACGGCGAATGGCGCGACCTCGAAGTGCGAAATGTACCCATCCGAGTCAAGGTTTTCGGTCGGCTTATTTGGACAGTAAAAGAAGAAGCGCTCTGGTCGGTGTATGGACCAACAGTGCGCCGACCGCATGGCGTTTATGCCATCCGCTACGCCGGTTATGGCGAAGTGGGTCTGGTTGAACAATGGTACCGCATGAACAAAGCGACAAACTTTGAGGAATGGCAGGCGGCGATGCGTGATGGCGTGCTGCCCATGTTCAACGCCGGTTACGCCGATAAAGAAGGTAACATTTACTACCTCTACAATGCCCTGCTGCCCATTCGCGCCGCAGGGTACGATTGGCAGCAATACCTGCCCGGCGACACATCTGAAACATTGTGGACTGATTACCTGCCATTTGACCAACTGCCCCAGGTGCTGAACCCGGCCTCGGGCTTCATTCAAAATGGCAACAGTTCGCCATTCCAAACCACCATCGGCCCGGAAAACCCCGATCCCGCCAATTATTCGCCGACGCTGGGCATAGAAACGAGCATGTCCAATCGCGCCTTGCGAGCGTTGGAATTATTTGGCGCTGATGAGTCCATCACCGCCGAAGATTTTTACACTTACAAATATGATATGGCTTATTCCGCCGAATCGGACATTGCCCGATATGTGGACATAATCGTGGCTGCGCCTGAACTGCAATCCGGCGACGAAACCATGCAGCAAGCAGTCGCGCTGCTAAAAGCATGGGATTTGCAGACCGATCCGGATAATATGGCGGCAGCGTTGATGGTGCTGACGCTGAACGCTATCAACGACAACGGCCACATCAACCCATCTAAATTGGTGGGGGCGGAGATTGACCCGGCAGTGGTGATAACGGGGTTTCAAACGGCCGTTTCCACCCTGCAGGCACAGTTTGGCCGCGTAGACGTGCCCTGGTCGGAAGTTAACCGGCTGGTGCGCGGCGACACCGATTTGGGATTGGGCGGCGCGCCGGATGTGTTGCATGCGATTTACGGGGAGTTGGGGGAAGACGGCCGTTTCCTGGGCATCGCCGGCGACTCTTACATTTTGCTCGTCAGTTGGGACGTCGATGGCAAGGTGTCGTCACAAAGCATCCACCAATTCGGCAGCGCCACGCTCGATGAAAAGTCGCCCCATTTTGCCGATCAAGCGCCACTATTTGCCAACCGCGAATTAAAGCCTGTCTGGATGGATGAAGCCGACATCAGAGCCAATTTAGAGCTTGAGTATACCCCTGGCGACTATTAGAGACTGGAGATTGGAGATTGGAGACTGGTCCAATCTCTAGTCTCTAGTCTCCAGTCTCCAGTCTTACTTTAGTAATTTAGCTCAATCCCCTCATTGGCGACTTCCGCCCTTTCGACGTACCGACTGGGCGTCTGCATGTTGGTCCAGCCGCCCGCATCGCGCAAGGCAAACGGATTGCTGTTTTTGGCTGCCTGCGTGGCCCACGTGTGCCGCAAATCGTGCGGCGACAGCTCCCAAATCCCCAAAATATCCCGGCCCATCGCTTTGATGCGGCTGCCTATCGCTCGCACCGACATGACTTCATCGGTTAATTTGCTATTTTTGCGGCTGCCTCGCAGCAAAATGCCGCTCTGACGCAGGTATGGCCGATAATCTCGCAGCGCCTTTGTAATATCCGCCGACAACTGAAGGCGATCCGTGGTGTCTGTTTTTTGACGGTAGACCACGGCGTAGCCCGTGTCGGACAAATCTTCCACGCGCAGCGCAGCGACTTCGCTGGCTCGCAGACCCAAATCTAAAAACAAACACATCATCAGGCGGTCGCGAATTCCCTGAGGGGTGTTGGGGTGCCGGTTCTTTAGCTGGCCTGCTTGCTCAGGCGTTAATACGATGGCGTCCTCTTTTTTGTAGCCGATTCGCGTTTGCTGGCGGCCGGCATTCACGCGTTTGCCTTCGGTACGGCCGTATCCCCGCACCTCCCGAATCAACGCATGGTCTTCAGGTGGAATCGCGCCGGATTTTGTCGCCAGCCGCGCATAAACCTTTATCGCCGACAGCCGGTTATTGACGCTGGCGATGCTGTAACCCTGATTCAGCAACCACTTAACATAACCTTCAACCAACCCCCAGGTAACGCCCGTCCAGGCAGTGGGGGAGTTCTGACAGAAGTATGCCGCCCAAACTTGGGGCAAATCGACATTTTGTGCGGCAGCGTAGTCGGCAAGAGCATCTTGCTCTCTGGCAGTGTAAAAATTGGCGGCCCAGTTAGCGGCCAGCGGCAGCAGCTCCACGGCCGCGCCGATCTTGTCCAGATATTGCACCCAGAGCAGCAAAGCGGCCGTCTGTGTGCGGATGGTTTTCGCGGAGCGGCGCTGCTGGTAGTCGATAAAACTGTAGTGCGCCGCAGCTTGATTGGCCGCAGCGCCAATCTGGGCCACCGTACTCGCTGCACTGCCCAAAGGTTCAAGTTGATTCGTCTGATTGCGTATCGGGTTTTGTTGTTTTGCCATAGTGCATGTAGTATACCTGATAACAAAAATAGATACCAATAATGCCTAC
>JAKQCM010000348.1 GCA_029559155.1 Chloroflexota bacterium | reverse complement strand
TCTACAACGTGAAGACGGCCGTCCCATTGCTGAAAACGCGGTCGGCGGTTGGCTGGATGAGATTTACATGGGCGATCTGGCGCAAGATTGGCAAGCAGTCTATAACCAGACAGCCCATGAGTTCGATGAAGTTGTGGTGGGTTCATTACGGCCGTTTGCCTCGGCTACCAACGAATTTCAGGAACGCTTCCACAAACTTTTCGACGGCACAGAAGTTTTGCCAGCAGACCTGCACAATGAATACTATGATTGGGTCGAGGCAGGCCAAAGCATCGCCGCCCAACAATTGTTAGTCTCCATCAGTTGGGGTAGATTTCATGCCCTACGCAGCAAAGGCCAAATCCGTTGGGACGATGACCTGAAATTGCATGTTGCCACTGTCCCTTATACAAGTGAACGAGGCTTAGAATTTGGCTGACCGGTAATCACTTCATGCCGGGGCTACTTGTTTTACAAGTCCAAAAGCCGTTAACCCAACACCCATTCCGCTAGAGGAACCAACATGACCAACCTCCAACTTACCCACCTTCGCTTCGACTGCATCGCTACCACTCCCATAAAAATGGGCGGCCATTACGCCGGTAACAACCTGCGCAACGCCCTCGCCAACGTTATGCGCCGCGCCACCTGCCCCGAATACCGCACCAATCGCCCGCCCGAACCCGCCCACGCAGCCACCTGCCCCGCCTGCTGGCTGCTCTCGGCCAACCTCGACCCCGGCACCGTCATCCGCGCCTACGCCGTCGCGCCACCCCTCCCGCCGCGCAGCTACCTCCAAGCCGGTGAGCGCTTCAGCTTCGCCCTCACCCTCTTCGGCGACGGTTTCCACTACCTGCCCTACGTCGTCCTGGCTGCTAACGAAGCCGGACAAAGCGAAGGCATCGGCCCAGGCCGACGCGAAGGGCTGGGCCGATTTGCCGTGGACAGGATAACGGCCGTAGACCCCCTGCGCGGCGACATGCAATCTTGCCTGGCCCCCGGTGACGCCTTCGTGACTGTACCCAATCTGTTTGTAGACGAAACGGCCGTGCACCACATCAGCCAGATGCACTACCAAGCCCTCAACGGCCGTCATCTAACCCTTCACTTCCTCACCCCCACGCGGCTGGAAGAGAAAGAGCAGCTCTACAAACTGCCTGATTTCTCCGTCCTCTTCCGGCGCTTGCTCTACCGCATAGACGAATTGAGTCGCCAGTTTGCCGGGCAAAAGCGGCGCGATCCGGCCGAGGTGGCCCATCTTCACGCCCTGGCCGACAGCGTACGTCTTGTAGATGCGCAAACCGACTGGCAAGAAATGTGGGTCTACTCCGGGCGCAAGGGCGAGAAAACGCCATTAAGCGGCTTTACCGGTACGGCCGTGTACCGCAGCGACGATTGGACGGAGTTGCTACCCTGGCTGGTATGGGGTCAGGCGACCCACGTCGGAAAATCAGTTGTCAAAGGCAACGGCGTCTACGAATTAGGAGGTGGAAACTGGCCTCTCTACTGGGATTGGCTGCGCGCCGACCACCTGTGGGAAGCTGCGACCTGACCGTCGCAAATCTCCCCTGTTTTGACGCAAAAACCGATTTGCGAAAAACGCTCGTTAACAACCACATATTCGGCGAAATTAAGATAAAATAGACCTGCTAGAATGGCCTGTAACGGTTAAAACGGCCGTTACAGGCCAAATATGAACCACTAACAATAAAAAACGCGGCGGGTTGCCCCACCAGAGAATCGCCAGAGATTACTGAAAGGTCGAAGGCGTCGAGCATTGATTGAAGG
>JAKQCM010000345.1 GCA_029559155.1 Chloroflexota bacterium | reverse complement strand
TTCGGCTGAGCGAGCGAGCGATTGCCAATTGCAAGGTTACGCTTTTCTGTTTCAATAAATAATCGCCCAATTCGGCCACATGCTTTTCTGTCGCTCTATCTGGCACGATTGACCCCGCAGCAAATACCTGTGTCACTTCTTGCCGAGAATTCTCAATCTCTGTTATAAGCGCATCGTTATTCCCGGCCGTTGCCTGGGCGCGTAGTTGCTTCAAACGGGCAAAAGTCTCCCGCGACTGTGGCATGGCAACGTAAGGGTCCAGGTCTATTAAGGCCAGCATATCCGCCATGGAAAGTAAAGGGTCCGTCATTGTCTATCCTATTAAGTTCAGCGCATCACGGCCGTTCTCATCACCTGCACCCACTCTCTCTGCCCCTGCCCATCACCGGCCAACCAGCGGGCATAAGCCAGCGCGGTCACGTTACCCGGCTCACGACCAATAAAACGGTTGAGGGTAGCCACGGCCGTTGCCAACCCGTCCCGCAATTTTTCTTCATCAACCTGCCCGTCATCCTGCCATCCATGCAAAAGCAGCATCTCCAACTTTGGCCGCAGCCGCTCCTCGATCAAATCGCCATCCCAACGGCCGTTCACATTCAGCGTATACAACAAACTATGCAACCGCGCTGTCTGTTGGGCATCGTTCTGGCGCGGTTCTACGACGATGTGCGGCTGGCCGTCGGCCAGTCTGCATACATTCACCGCGACTTCCGGCTGCGCTGGCCGCAAATAAGGATGAAAAATGTCGTGCAAACAATGCACGTCCGTCACCTGGGCATCGTTATCGGCAATCGCGTCTTTGCTGCCTTTGTAGGTCTGGTTGCAATCTTTGCACAAGGGCGTCAGGTTCAGCAGATGCACGGCCAGCAGTGGGTAACGCGACTTGGGAAAGAAATGGTCTAAATCCTCATGGATTTTGTTATCAGATACCGAAGGCGGACGGCTGTCACAGCCTGGACACACCTTCAATGGCGATGAATTGCCGTTTGCATCTCGTCGCCGATTCTGCGCGTCCAGGTAGGCTCGCAGCACCGCTTGCCGATCCAATGGTGCATCCATTCCCAATACCTTCGCTGGAACGCCGTCGGCCGCCAGAATGCGCGTGTAGCAGTTCTGTACAATTTCCCCGGCGAGAGCCAACGCCGCGTCATCGGCGGGGAAATCTGAAACCTGGAAACGGCCGTCCGCAAACCGCCCGGCTAAATCTATATCCGCCGCAAAGGCGGCTAGAATGCCCACTTTTTCTGCAACTGGCAGCGCCAGCAGCTTCAACAGTGGTTGCCGAACGGCCACCGGCTTGCCCCAAAACCAGGACCCGGCTTCAGAAAAACCGTGATGGGTAAAATACTGCTCAAACAGCGGTTCCATTTCCGTTTCCGGCTGGCTTGATGTCTGCTCCAACCCAAAGGCCAACAGCAGCCGGATCAGTTCATTGAAGGTGTTGAGGGCGGGGCAATCAGGCAGGTTGATCGGGTGGTACACGACGTTGCAGCTCCTTGACGATCTGAAACCGATAATATCCGGGACCCACCTGGGCCAGCAAGCGTTCTAATTCCTCGGTGTTGTCACTGGCCATGGCCGCTTCCACATGGCGCATGGCCCGCCGCCCTACGCTGCGCTCTGAGCCAAACACCGCCCGCAACGGTTCCCCTTGCTCGGCGGCAAAGGTCAGCGGCACAATTGGCTCTTGCCCTTCATGGGTGAGCAAAATGATCTCCTCAGAGAAGGCGTCGGTCAGCACGATGCTGGCGTGGCTGGTCATAATGACTTCGCTGTTGGTGTTTTGCAGTGACCGCTCAATGCTATCCACTAAGTTGCGTTTCCAATCATCATTGAAGT
>JAKQCM010000341.1 GCA_029559155.1 Chloroflexota bacterium | reverse complement strand
CTGGTTCCGCACCGGCGACAAAGGATATCTGGCTGATGGCGAAGTGTTTGTGATTGGCCGCAGCAAAGACCTGATCATTAACGCCGGTAAAAACGTCTACCCGCAGGACATTGAAGCCATTGTGAACGAGATACCGGGGATTCATGCCGGGCGCGCCGTGGTGTTTGGCGTACCCGACGAACGCGAAGGGACGGAACTGATCGCCGTGGTGGCCGAAACCAGTCTGGAAGAGGCCGCCGCACGGCAAGCATTGGGCAAGTTGATTCGCCAGGAGGTAGCGCGGCAGAGCAGCGTGGCCGTGAGTTTTGCGCAGCTTGTGGGGCCGCAGTGGCTGATCAAGACATCCAGCGGCAAAATCGCCCGCGCCGCAAACCGCGACAAATGGCTGCGCGAACGGACGGACAAAACGTCGTCAACCTGACAGGTTTGGGGAACCTGCCAGGGCTTGCGCCAACGGCCGTTTCTTGACATCGCCTGACGGGGTGACTATAATCTCGACCACTTGCGAGCGTAGTTCAGTGGTAGAACGTTAGCTTCCCAAGCTAAATGTCACGGGTTCGAGTCCCGTCGCTCGCTTTTTTTACCAGAAATATGTCAGGCTAATGTACCAATGGCCGATGGCGACCAAAAAAATTCGTGACGCTCGTCACAAGAATTACTGAAACGGGATAGGCAGCAGCCTATCCCGTTTTTTCGTCCTTTAACGTGTAACCGATGCCGTAAGCCTTCCTCCGTTCACCGGTTCATTTTCCGGAAACCAAGCCCTCGGCTTACGGCTAATGGAGTACTGGATACCAGCTTTTCTCGTCCACGAAAAACATACCGGTAAAGATTGTCGGGCGCCAGACGGCCGTCGATGGGCGTCAAATCGTCTCGCGCTGCCGGCAAAAATCAACGATCTGGGGCAACATTAAAACTGTAACGCAGCCGGTTATCAGGGTCATATTGGGCCTTCAATTTCGCCAGGCGCTCATACCCACCGGCAGCCAGGCCATCTCGTATGCGCTGCTGTGATTCGACGCCGTCGATGAAATTCATGTAGACGCCGCCCGTGAGCCACGGCCGTAATCCTGCCTTCAACTCTTCAACATATGTCACCAACTGCCGATGCGCTTCAGCGGTTGGCGAAACTCCCACCAGCGACAGGACAAATTCTGCGTGGCGGTTGCCGTAAACGGCCGTTCCCTCAGCCACGCGCCCAATCGCCCCACCTGCATGGCGCACCTCCGCAAAAACCAACGGACTGGGGCTGCTTTGGCCCAAACCATAGCCAACAAGCAGTTCTATGGCCCCATCGCTCAACTCACGCAGCCAGGCGCCACTGTTAAAACCGGGCAGCGGATCTACCGGATCGTTGCTGATGGCGGCGGCTTCGCTAAAGGGGATGGTTTTGAAATCATCCAGCAGCGGAGTTTGCCAATCACGCCAATGCTGCAACAACGCCTCGCCCTGCGCAATTGGGCCACAATAACAGCCACGTACCATAACAAACGATTGCCCGCGCAAAAAATCCGGTAGGGCAGGAATGGGCGGAAAATTCATTACCAGCACAGACGAGGTTAGTTCGTCAGGCGCATCGGAAACCCAGGCGCGGTAATGGCGGAATACTTCTGCCGCCATACTGGCCGGGTAATACAGGTTGCCTGCATAAACCTGCGTCACCGGAAAAAGCCGAATCGTCATGCTGGTGACAACACCCAGGCTGCCACCACCGCCGCGTAGTCCCCAAAAGAGATCGCTGTTTTCGGCAGCGGAGGCTGTGCGCAGCTGCCCGTCTGGTGTAACCAGCTGGAATGACACCACGTTATCTGCTGAAAGGCCATATTTGCGACCCAGCCAACCCAGGCCGCCGCCCAATGTATAACCAACCGCGCCTACGGTGGGCGAAGAGCCAAGCAGCGGCGCCAGGCCATGCTGCTGGGCCGCCGCCAGAACGACGCCCCACTGCGCGCCTGCTTCCACGTGGGCCGTTTGGGCGACAGGATCAATCGTCACGCCATTCATCAGGCGGGTGAGAATAAGCAGGCAGTCGTCGGCGGGACGGATGTTGCCATGACCAGTGGCTTGCACGGCGACGCCAAGATCATGTTCACGGGCAAAGGTAACGGCCGTTGCCACATCTGCCGCACATTCCGCCACAACAATCACCGCCGGATACTGCACAACTTTGCGGTTCCAGGCCAGCCGGGCTTCGTCGTAGCCGGCATCTTCTGGGGTGATAACCTGTCCTTGTATACTGAATTGGAGTTCGCTCCAGAAAGATTCGCGGTTAACCATATCTATTATCATGTTTATTCTCCTATCAATTTGAAAGATATACCGGCATCTTAGAGGAACGGCCGTTTGCCAGCCGTTTGAGCCTGCGTTTGATGCACTGCAATTGTTTCGATCGGAGGGGGCGGCGAGTGACCGACGGGTGTCTCCCCGAAAGCCGGCGTCCGAGAATGGAGGCGGCTCTCGGGGAGAGGTAAGCCGGGTGGTCAGGAGCGCCAGAGGAAAGAGAAGGAGTCCATAACTGTGTTATACAGAGTTTCCATTTCGGTGTAGGCGTCGCCAACGGCCGGTTCGTCGGGGATGAAGGTGAGGGTAACGAGACGGCCGTTCCGCACCAGCACCACCTGTCGGCTTAAATCCTGGCCGGGAACCTGGTCAAACTGGTTAGCCGGAACGCCATCCAGCATGTAGCCAAATGACCAGACGGCGGGCGTGCCCATCATCTGGGCGATTTCCGCCTCTTTTTCGGCAGTGATCTCTTCAAGCGAACGGGAACCAGCGTCATCCACCGTGATGAACAGACGAGCGTGGGCTGTGTCTTGCAGGGAATCGACGTAAACGGCCGTTTCCCCACCGCCATCATTAGACGTAAGGCTGTCATCGACGGCATACCCATCAGGCAGCAGCAGGCAGTAACCATCCTCGGCATTGGTGAACAGCGTTGTGCCGGTGACCGCTTCGGGGCATTCGGGGCCAGCCATCAGCGGCGCTTCCGGCTCAATGCCGATAAAGGCGAAGGATTCGGTAATCATCTGGCTCAACGCTTCCGCTTGCTCACCAACCGCGCCATAGTCCGCGCCGATGCGGGCGATCATGATGTTGATGATGCGGTCACCTTGCACCGCCAGAATGCGCCGATTGGTATCCTGTCCGGGCAAATCGTTGAGGACTGTAGCGGTTACGCCTCCCAATTCGATGGTGGGCAGGGTAACAACGGCCAAATCAACCTCAGGCAGGTATTCGGCAATGATGTTGGGGTGTTCATTGAGCGGCTCAAAGCTGATGGAAGCAAACGGCGCTTCTGTGTTCATCAACGAGCGTTCGTAAATCGACAGGCTGCCATCCTCGCCTTGAAATACATCGTAGTTGTCGGGATAGAGGAAGCAAACGCCTTGTGCTGCATAGAGTAGTTGATGCGTTCCAGGCGCAGCTTCGGCGCATTGGTCAACCGATAGTATTGCGGCAGTTGGATCATCCGCCGATTCAAGGGTCGGTTCGACGCCGCCGGCCGCATTACAGGCCGACAACGCCCAAAGAGCTAACAGTAAAAACAGGTAAACAACTGGTTGTTTCATGGTTTATCACCTCATTTTGAATTTTGTTAATTGACGCCGGATTGATGAGTTTCCAGTTTTATTTCAGCTGATAATCCCAGCCAAAGTTGACGGTCGCGGCATTTTCGCCGGTTTGCAAGGCAATTTGCTGATACCAGATGTGCGGCTGCGGGAAAGTCCAGTCGCCGGGCAGCAATATGGCGCCATTGCTCCCTTCGGCGGCGTTCATGGAAATGCAATAGGTGGCGGGCGGCAAATTACTGAAGGAGTAGCGGCCGGCGCTGTCGGTAACGGCCGTTACCACCACATGATTGTTATTGGCACACGCGCCCAATTGCATCCGGATGATCACACCAGCAATGTATGTTTCCGACGGTTGGATCATGCCGTCGGCGTGGTAATCGCCGTTGCCGTCTGCCACACAATCGCCGCCCAGCGCATCACCGTTTTCATTGGTCAGGCAGTAATCGTTCCACAAGTAGCCGCTGATGGAGCCAATAGCGGCGGGCCATTTCAGGTTGATGTTGTTCACCGTTTGCCCGGATGTCAGCGCCAGGCCAACGGCGTCGTTCAGGCCAGCATCTCCCACAACCCCGACGCAGTAGCTGCCATTGAATTCACCTGCCAGCGTAAAACGGCCGTCCGCGCCAGAAAAGGTAGTGGCGACGGGATTTTGCAGCACCGGACACGCGCCGGGAATCAGGCGCACCTCGCGGCTGCCCATCAAGACTTCGCCACTGTCATACACGCCATTTTGGTTTGCATCCTGGTAGACAAGACCCGATATGACGGTTTGCGGCGGCCAAACCGGCGGCCAGGCCAATCTAACCTCGGTTAGCTGTTGATTGGGCGCCAGTACCAGGTCAGATTGACCGGCTGTGGTGCTGCCTTCCGTGCCATAGAGGCAGTAGGTATTGGCGGCAAGGCTGCTGAAACGGAAACGGCCGTTCCCATCCGCCTGGGTTGTGCCCATGATAGTGCGGCATTCCGGAGCCACGGCCAGAGTGATGGTAATGTTTGGCCGCGTTTCGCCCGCATCCACCACGTTGTCGCGGTCATTATCCTGCCAGACAAAGCCGCTGATGCTGCCCGTCGGCTGCCCATTGGCCGCAGCCACCCCAATTTTTACCCAAAATGGACCGCCGCTGCGCCCTACACCAAAGAACTGCCCTTGTGGATTTTGCAGCTTCCAGTCTCCCTGATAAGCGCCTGATTCCGCCGGGCTAACCAGACTGACAGACAGGTCGATGGTCTGACCGGGAGCTACGACTGCGGGCAGCGAGAAGCCGGTGGAAATGGCGCCCAGCATATGGCCGCCAGCGTGGACCAGTTTGTAGCGATAATCCCAGGTGCAGGAGCCGCTGTTTTTCAGCCGCCATGTTTTGGTGAAACCGGTGTTGGGCGGAAACTGCGTGCCATCAGGAATGGTGACATCGGCTACGTAAGTGGCGGCGTCGGTGCAGGTGGCGTTCTGGTCAGGCTGAACGGCCGTCGCCGTGGGGTTACTGATTGTAGGCGATGGCAGGATCGTCGGCTCTGATGTTGGCGTGGGCGTGGGCGTGGCAATCGGAACGGCCGTTGCCAGCAAAACCGTCGGCGTCACAGCCTCACCTTCGCCATCCGCAATCATGAAATAACTGCGCCCGAATAAAACGGCCGTTGCCAGCAGAATAACGACCACCACACCGGCAGCAACGCCTAACATAATCATCATGGTTGTGCGAGACATACGTTTGTCCTCCAATCTTTCTGTTTTGTTTGGTTAAAGATAAAGACGGTCCAGGAAAACGGCCGTTTTCTAACCCTTTCCCTCAAAATTTTGGGCATCGTGGCGGCGCAGCATATCCAGCATCAGCGGTATCAGGGCCGCCCAGCCACGAAAGTGGCGGATCTCGCCGCTGGGAACGTGGCGCAGTTTGCCGCGCCACTGCGTCTGGCCGTCCGGTTCAGTTTCGCGCCATACTCGAATGGTAAAAAGCTGCGAATGAGGCTGTTGTTCTTCGTCCATCACATGCTAATTCTCGCTTTTGTTTGCTGCCCGTTGTTTGGAGCGTGATAGGGGTATGATAGAGGAACGGCCGTTTGCCAGCCGTTTGATTCACCGTTTAATTGAGGAATTCGTTCAGGGAACGAGCAGCAAAAAAAGCGTTAGCGGCTGATCACATCGGCCAAAACCGCCAAAAACGGTTGATTGGCAGCCTGCTGCCGGGCGGCAGCAAACTGTTCGGGCGTGAGGCGGCTGCTTAATTCCGCCAGCATTGTTTCAGCCCGCTGCCGGACTTCCCAGTCGAGCGTCGGATGCCCCAGCACAGACAGCACCCACACCAACGCCACGGTCGGTTCCCCTTCTTGCAGGAGAAAAAGGGATGTCAGGCCAATAACCGCACCCAAAATATATTTGATTGCCTGTTCGCGTTCCGCTTGCAGCGTGGCCAAAAAGCAGGCTTTCGCCTCGGCCTCATGGCCTAACTCCAATTCCAGAAAACCCATCGAAATGGAGATGCGGTCCACGCCAACAAGATCGTTCACCAGCGCAAAAGAATCCCTGCTTATTTGGAGGAAGCGCCGGGCATCCGCCAATTCCCCCTGGGTGCGCTTGATGATGCCCAGCGTCCAATTAGCCATATTGATGCTGTAAATGTCGTTCGTTTGTTCCGCCAGGGCAATGACTTCGGTTAACTGCTCTTCGGCCAAATCGAGCTGCCCCAGCTCGATTTGGGTGCGGCTGAGAAGCAGCAAAGTAAAGGAAGTAACCCGCACATCCTGCAGCCGACGGCTGTTGGCCAGCGCTTCAGACAAAAAGTGCTGCGCTTCAGGCAGTCGGCCTTGATCATGATACAACATACCAATATATGCCTGGGTAATGGCCATTTCCCAGGCCTGTTCCCGTCGCGTGGCAATGTCCAGCGATTGCCGCATAAGTTGAATCGCTTCCGGCAAACGGCCGTTCGACGCGACGATCAGGGATAGATAGCGCAAACTGTAAGAGAGAACCGTCTCGTCTGCCAGCGTTTGTAAAGTATCTACTACTTCACGCAGCCAGGTTTCCACGGCCGTTACCTGCCCCAGCCGCAGAGCAAAATACGCCTGATTGGTGCGCATACTGCCAATGGCAATCTGCGCGGCGCGGGTTGTCGCTTCCGGACCTTGCGCCAGTCGCTCCGCCGCCTGACGAAACAGGGCTTCCCCGCTATGCAGCAATCCCCGCAGTTCATAAAAATAAAACAGTGGAAAAGCAGCCTGACATAACAGATCAAACGATTGGTGCGCAATGCCCCATTCTCCGGCGGCCCGAATGTTGGCCAGGTCTGCGGCCACGGCCGTTAACACTTCTTTTTGCTGCGGCCCACGAACAGCCTCGTCCTGATCGGCCAGCCAGCGTAAATAGTAATCGCTGTGCCGCTGCGCCGTCTCTTGCACGGCCGTCGGGTCCGTTTGCAAGTGATCGTTGGCATATTGGCGGATGATATTATGCAGGTTATAACGACCAACGGCCGTGCGCTGCACTAACGACCGATCCACCAACAGCGACAACTGCGGCAGCGTGACGGCGGCAATCTGCGCCGCCGCCTCGCGTGTAAATCCACCCTGGAACACAGACAATCGCGCCAAGAACCGCTGCTCATCAGGAGACAGCAAATCCCAGGAATAATCGAACACCGCGCGCAAACTGCGGTGGCGCGGCGGTACATTACGCAAATTCACCGTGAGAAAATCGAGGCTTTTTTCGATTTCCTGAGCGATTTCCGCGCAGGAGAGCAGGCGCGTCCACGAGGCCGCCAGCTCGATGCCTAGCGGCATCCCACCGACCAACTGGCAAATTTGGGCAATCGCCGGGAAATCGGCGGCCGACAAAATCAAATGGCTGGCAGCGCGGCGAGCGCTCTGCACAAAAAGCTGCACGGCGCTGTTGTCCGCCAGGGTGTCCACTGCCCGGGTATCGGGAATGGGCAGCTCGCCTAAATCGAAACGCCATTCCTCCTGCAAACCCAGCGCCAACCGGGAGGTGACCAGCAGTTTAACGGCCGTTGTCTGGGCCACAAGACGCGTCAGAAAATCGGCCGCCCCCAACAAATGCTCAAAATTATCCAGAATCAGCAGCAGCTTTTTGCTGGTTAGCACATGGAGCAGCTCCGTTTCGGCGTTGTCGGCGCCACGCAGGCGGTATTGCAGCGCTTCGGCAATGGCCGCCGACAGTTGGTCGGGCGTTTGCAAATCATTGAGCGACACCCAGATCACGCCATCGGCAAAAACAGGTTGGTGGCCGACGGCCGTTTCTAAAGCCAGCCGCGTTTTGCCAATGCCCCCCTGTCCGACGATGGTGAGCAAGCGGCAGGCCGGATCGGCCAATAGTTCGGCGAGGTGGGCCAGTTCTGCCTCGCGGCCAATAAACGGCGTGGCCGGCATCGGCAGGGCAGACGGCCGTATGGGCGGCGCGGCCGCCTGCGCTGTGGTGGCTGACGCCGGCACAGCTTGCGCTTCCAGACGCAGAAATTGTTCGTAGGCCGCCACTGTCGCCGGGCCGGGTTCCACATCCAGCTCGCGGCGCAGAGCAGTGCCGCACTGCTCATACACGCGGCGTACGCCCGCGCGGTCGCCGCTGAGCGCATGGAGGCGCATCAGCTGCACGTAGGTCGGTTCATCCAGCGGATCATGCTGAATGAGGCGCTGGCCGATACGGGCGGCGGCGCGGAAATCACCGCTTTGCTCTTGCAGCTGCATCAACTGGTGCAGCGCATCCAGGTACGCCTGCCGCAGCTCTTCCCGCAACGGAATGATCCAGTCGTCGTAGTTGCCCGGGAGTAAATCGCCCTGGTAGAGAGAAACGGCCGTTTCCAATTGAGCCATTTTGTCGGCGTCGGTAACGGCCGTTTTGGCTGCCGCCAGCGCCGCTTCAAATTCGGCTACATCGAGAGAGAAATCAGACTCGCAGCGCCATTGCAGGGTCATTGAATCGGCGGCTAGATAATTGTCGGCAGCGGGTAGGGTCTGGCGCAAGGTGTAGAAGAGGTTGCGCAGATTGGCCCGCGCCTGGCTGTCGGATGAATCGGGCCAGAGGATGAAGGCGAGGTGTTGGCGGGAAACGGCCGTCTGCCGGTGCAGCAGCAGGTAGGCCAGCAAAGAAATGGGACGGTCGCCGCTGAAACTCGGGGCGGATTTTCCTTGGAAAACGAGATTGAATTCACCGAAGAGAGAGATGTGCAAATGGGAGCCGGTTAGGACCATGTCACCTCAACAAAAAAGAAGGGGTTCCAAACTTGTGCCAATTGAACAGAAGTGTAGCTTGAGAATTCTGTTTGGCAAGCGCCGGCCGCGCCCTTTGGCAGCCAAAAGAGCGGTGGGCAGGGATGGGAAACGGCCGTCGCGCAGTATACACAAGCGGATCCCTTCATTGTGTTAAAAGAGTGGCTGTCCATGCTTCTCTGGTAAAACCAGACCGGCGCAAAATTTGGCGCAAAGAGTACTGCAGCGGGTCGCTTCGGATTATAGAAGTCAAAATAAAGTGAATCCAGGTTTTTTCAGAAGCGTTGGCGCACGGCCGTTTGCGCGGCAAAATACCCGCACATCCCATGCACCCCCCCGCCCGGCGGCGTGGCTGAGGAGCACAGGTACACGTTTGGCAGCGGCGTGGTATACGGATTGAGGCGCGGCGCCGGACGGGTGAACAACTGCCGCCAGTTTTGCACGCCGCCGTTGATGTCGCCGCCGATGTAGTTGGGATTGTACCGCTGGTAATCCTGGGCGGTCATCGTGTGGCGAGCCAGAATGCAGTCGCGGAAGCCGGGGGCGAAGCGCTCGATCTGGGCCTCGATGGCGGCGGTCAGGTCGGCGGCGCTGCCGTTGGGGACGTGGCAGTAGGCCCAGCCGGTGTGCTGCCCGGCAGGCGCGCGGCTGTCGTCGAACAGGCTTTGTTGGGTGACCAGGGTGAACGGCCGTTCCGCCACCCCGCCCCGCCACACCAGCCGCTCGCTCTGCGCGATTTCCGCCAACGTCGCGCCGACATGCACCGTGCCGGCCCGCCGGCAGGCCGCCGCCCGCCAGGGAATCGGCTCCGACAGCGCCCAATCCACCTTAAAAACCCCCGGCCCGTGACGATAGGCTGCCAACTGTCGGCGATACGCCACAGGCAGCTTTTCGCCGGCAATGCTCAAGAGCTGCCTCGGCGTGATGTCAAACAAAACGGCGCGGGCCGGCGGCAGCTCGGCCAACGATGTCACTTCGTGGCCGGTCACGATCTCGCCGCCCAGGTCGGTGAAGAAGGCGGCCAAGGCGTCGGCGATGGCCTGAGAGCCGCCGCGCGGCAGCGGCCAGCCCACGCGATGGCCCAGCGTGCCCAACATGAGGCCAAAAGCGGCCGTCAGCGGCCATTCCAGGGGCATGATGGCGTGGGCGGCCAGTCCGGCAAACAGGCCGCGCGCCTGTTCACTGCGGAAGATGGTTCGGGCCAGGGCGGCCGCCGGCCACACAGCCCGCAAGCCAAACCGGCCCATCGCCAGCGGATGGCGCGGCAGGCGCAGCGGCCCCAAAAATTCACGGGCGATTTTGGCCCAATCGCTGACCAGCGGGGCAAAGAGGCGGCGGTAGGCGGCGGCATCCTGGGGGAACTGCACGGCCGTTTCCGCCACATCACGCGCCAGGAAAACGGCCGTGCCGTCAGCAAACGGATGCGCCAGCGGCAAGTCGGGCTGAATCCACGTCAGGCCATAATCCGCCAGGGGCAGGCTTTGGAAGAATGGCGACCCCATTCCCAGCGGATGAATCGCAGAGCAAATGTCGTGGCGAAAGCCGGGCAGGGTTAATTCGGCCGTGCGCAGCCCACCGCCGATACGCTCTTTGGCCTCCAGTAGCAGCACGCGCTGCCCTTGCCGCGCCAGGGTAATCCCCGCCGCCAACCCATTCGGCCCAGACCCCACCACAACGGCGTCATATTCGGTCATGCATGTC
>JAKQCM010000042.1 GCA_029559155.1 Chloroflexota bacterium | reverse complement strand
ATGGAGACGGCCGTTGCCGTTTCTGCCGCACCCCCTGCGCCGGCCACTTCGACCCGGAGCCGGGCAACTGGGGCGCACGGCGGCAGCCGGTCAGGCTGGCGAATTTCAGGGTCTAAGGTTTTCATTCTGGCAGATTTTGTTGCAACGATTCGATAATCGTCGTGAGCAGCAAGTGAAAGGTGTTGTTGTTGAGGATCGCAACGCGCTTAGCTATCAAATCCGTGCTGGCGGTAAACAGCTTCATTGGCCTGGCATAACTTATCACATTCAGTGTTCCCTTCTTCAATTCAGCATCCGTCAGCCGAATAGCAGTGGGATCAATATATGCGTTGCTTGTTATCTGGCATAACAGCCAGTCGCCATGGCCTGTTTCCGCCAGCACGACCGCCGGGCGCAATTTTGTCCCTGATAAATCGGAAAATGGAAATGGCACTACAACGATGGAAGCTGGGATAAGTGTGACCATGCCTCATCCTCTTCAGGGCGTTCCCAATCCCGCGCTAACGCAGGTTCGCTTAACAGGGCTAAATTGATGGTTTCATCCGTGGGTTCTTCATTGAGGATAGTTATGATAACCCGACGAGATTTTGGCAGTTTTATGGGTTCAAGCAGCCTTAACTTTCCGTTTTTATCAATGACACCTTCGAATGTTTGCAACATACCCACACTCCTGAAGTCGCTGGTGGATTTTACATCTCACGCAAATTATACCACGCTTATGGCAGGAAAAACGGCCGTTACCACTTCTGCGACATCCCCTGCGCCTGTCATTTCGAACTCTACCCACCCACAAACATATCCTGCGGGTCCAGGCGAACAATACCGTCAATCTGGTCAAAGTGGCCGTCCGTGGAGATGATGTGCGTGAGCTGGTGGGAGCGCATCACGGCCGTATGCACCACATCCCGCGCCTTCACACCCTGGGGAGCATATTGGGCAAAGAGGGAAACGGCCGTTTGCATATCCTCAATTGTCACCGGCAGAACATCAGGAACTAAATTCATCAGGTTTTGCGCCATGCGCGCCCCAATCTGCACCTGGCCTAATGCGCCGTAGCGATACAAAATTTCCTGAATTATTTCGGCGCTGATGACGGCATGAAGACGGCCGTTGGCAATTTCCGTCAGCACCCAAACACAAGACTCCTTATAGGGATGCTCTTTACCAGCCGCGTACATCGGCACATTCACGTCCAAAAAGTAAGACTTATCACTCATCGAGCGCCCCTTGCTCAATTTCGGCTTCCATTTGCGGCCAATCGGCCACCGGCGCATCGAGGGCGAGCAAATTCGCCAACGCCTGCTGGCGTTTTTGCGCGTCAACCCGCATCAGATACCGTTCGACAACTGCTTCACGAATCATGACGCTCAATGGCTTTTGCTCGTTTTCGGCCAGTTCCAGCAACTGATCATACTGCTCTTTGGTCAGGACTGTTTGTACCCGTTCCGTATAATTTGCCATTTTCATACTCCTGGCTAGATACTATCTATATCGTAGTATTTACACGATACTCCCGTTTCATTGTCTTGTCAAGCGTCGCCAGAAACAAAAACGGCCGTTCGCCAGGCAAACGGCCGTTTTTCCCAAACACAATTCCCTTACCCACCAGCGAACAGATTACGCCAGAGCAAAATTAAGTTCGCCTCAAATCCGGCGGGTAATTTTCTTCGCCGGTCTCCAGTCTCTAACCTCCAATCTCCCTCTTCCGGCAAATAAACAACCGCCGCAGCCCGATGAGCGGCATGAGGGTGTTTTTGGTGCGGGCTTCCAGCCAATAGCCAAAGTTGATGAACCAATCCGGCCCGGCGGGGATGAGGACGGTGGTTTCGCTGTGTTCGATGGCGAAGCCCACGTCGCGGATCATGGATTGGAGACGGCCGTATCCCAGAAACCGATGCGGCCCTTCCGAATGGTGCAGCCCGGTGATCGCTGCCAGGGCGTGCATCGGCTCCCAGAAGACGTTGGGCGTGCTGAGGATGAGCGTGCCGCCCGGTTTGGTGACGCGAGAGAGTTCATGAAGCAGGTAAAAGGGCTTAGAGAAATGCTCAATGCTCTCCAGGCAAAGCGTAATGTCGAACTCGCCGGTCTCGAAGGGCCAGTTGTAATCGGTGATATGGACCCAGCGCACGGCTTGCAGCCCGGCGGCGCGCACACGCTCCAGGCAGATTTTGCCCATCTCCGGAGAGACGTCGG
>JAKQCM010000320.1 GCA_029559155.1 Chloroflexota bacterium | reverse complement strand
TTCTCAGTTGGTTCGGCGGTTTCAGCGGCGGCGATGGCTCGCTGCACGGCCGTTTGTTGAGATGATAGTTCGATTGGAGGAACGGCCGTCTCCACTTTCTCAATCGGTTCTGCTGTTTCCGCGGCGGCGATGGCTCGCTGCACGGCTGGCTGTTTTGGCGACGATTCGGTTTGGGAAACGGCCGTCTCGGTTTTTTCAACCGGTTCTGCTGTTTCCGCGACGGCGATGGCTCGTTGCACGGCTGGCTGTAGTGGCAATGATTCGGTTTGGGGAATGGCCGTCTCCGCTTTCTCAATCGGTTCTGCTGTTTCCGCAGCGGCGATCGCTCGCTGCACGGCTGGCTGTTTTGGCGACGATTCGGTTTGGGGAACGGCTGTCTCCGCTTTCTCAATCGGTTCTGCTGTTTCCGCAGCGGCGATGGCGCGTTGGATGGCTGGCTGTAATGGCGATGATTTGGTTGGAGGAACGGCCGTCTCGGTTTTTTCAATCGGTTCCGCAGTTTCAGCAGCGGCGATGGCTCGCTGGACGGCTGGCTGTAATGGCGAAGATTCGATTGGGGGAACGGCCGTCTCCGCTTTCTCAATCGGTTCTGCTGTTTCCGCAGCGGCGATGGCTCGCTGAACGGCCGTTTGTGGAGATGATAGTTCGATTGGAGGAACGGCCGTCTCCGCTTTCTCAATCGGTTCTGCTGTTTCGTCGGCGGCGATGGCTCGCTGCACGGCTGGCTGTAATGGCGATGATTCGATTTGGGGAACGGCCGTCTCCGCTTTCTCAATCGGTTCCGCAGTTTCAGCGGCAGTGATGGCTCGCTGAACGGCCGTTTGTGGAGATGATAGTTCGATTGGAGGAACGGCCGTTTCGGTTTTTTCAATCGGTTCCGCAGTTTCAGCGGCGGCGATGGCTCGCTGAACGGCTGGCTGTAAGGGCGATGATTCGGTTGGAAGAACGGCCGTCTCCACTTTCTCAATCGGTTCTAGGATTTCCGCGGCGGCGATGGCTCGCTGCACGGCTGGTTGTAATGGCGATGATTCGGTTTGGGGAACGGCCGTCTCGGTTTTTTCAAGCGGTTCCGCGGTTTCCGCGGCGGCGATAGCTCGCTGCACGGCCGTTTGTGGAGATGATAGTTCGGTTGAAGGAACGGCCGTCTCGATTTTCTCAACCGGTTCTGCTGTTTCCGCAGCGGCCATGGCTCGCTGCACGGCTGGCTTTAATGGCGATGATTCGATTGGGGGAACGGCCGTCTCCGCTTTCTCAATCGGTTCTGCTGTTTCCGCGGCGGCCATGGCTCGCTGAACGGCCGTTTGCGGTGGCGGTGATTCGATTGGAGGAACGGCCGTCTCGGTTTTCTCAACAGGTTCTGCTGTTTCGGCGGCGGCGATGGCTCGCTGAACGGCCGTTTGCGGTGACGATGGTTCGATTGGGGGAACGGCCGTCTCGGTTTTCTCAACCGGTTCGGCGGTTTCAGCGGCGGCGATGGCTCGCTGGAGCGAGTCCGCCGGGGTTGGCGCTGGAGTCATCGGCGCGGCGGACGGCGGCGTTTCGCCCAAAATTTCCCACATATCGGCCGGCAACGGACCGATGGGCGTTTCTACCAACGGCGCAGAGGCAGCCGCCGGTTCATTCGCCGGGGGGGCGGCGGTTGACCGTTGAACCGTGGGTGAATCGGCCGCTGGCGCTGGCCGACTTGGGACTGTCCCTGGGCGCGGACGGCGCGGCAAATGCAGCTCAATCGAAGAGTCAGACGCCCGGCCGGCATGAACATCTTCCAATTTTGCGCGGACCAGAGCTTCATCTTGCTCCGGCAGGATGGGGCCGGTGAAGACGGAAGGCACTGGCTGCTGTGGAGTGTCAGGAACGGCCGTCGGCGGCGCAGGTTCGCGGCGGACGGGCCAGACAGCCTCCAGCGGCGGCCGGTCGGGCGGCGCAGCGGCAGGCTGGCCGCTTTCGGCGGCGGCAACGGCGCGGGCCAGGGTGTCGGAAGCGGCCGAAGAAACGGCCGTAGGCGGCTCCGGGGCAGCGGTTTCGGCCGATTGGCGAGCCTTATGCCGCTGGACAATCGATTCCAAACGCCGCCATTCCGGCCAATCGTCCTCGTTAGCGGGCTGAGGCGTGGATGGCGGCGCAGCGGGAGGGCTAATGGCAGCTGGCGACGCCGGTACAAATTGCGCCGGTTGGGGAACGGCCGTGCGCTGCACGGTCGGCATAACTGTGGGCGCGGCGGGCGGCGAGGCAGCGGGCGGGACGGCCGTTGGCCGGCTCAAGATGGTTGGCTGGACAGGAGAAGCAGGTCCAGCGCTGCGCTCGGCGTAGGCGACGGCCGAATCGACAACATCTGGCAGAGGTGGGTTTGAAACGGCCGTGGGCACAGCCCAGGCGGGAAAAACCACGCCGGAAGGCGGCAGCGGCTCATCCGCCGACGCAGCGCGGAAAAGCGTGGTCGTATTGGCGTGCCGCCGGACATGCCTTAATAGTGGGTTGCGTGAGCCAAAGCGATTTTGAATGGTCATGAGAAATTTTTAACTTGCGGCAGCGCCACTGCTGCGAGTCATGGAAATTGAACCACACGCGAACTCAAGCGTCTGGATGGCGATGGTGTTATCGCCAGAATTAAGCTGGGGACCGCTCCATTTCACCGGATACGCCGCCTCGATATCCCAGGTCATGAGCGGGCTGGAAAGCTTATTCTTCGCGTCCAGCAGTTTGACCGTAATTTTTCGGCGCGTAAAACTTTCGTTCATCGTGTCGATGTACCAATCCATTAGAGCGCTGGTTCCCACGCCGTTTTTCAGAGTGATGCGCGCTGATTTACGCCGGCCGGGCAGTTGATGGACGTAGGTGTTTAAGCCGCCTTCTTTCACTTCTTCGATGTCCCAGTCGATAGATGGCAGGGTACATTCCGTGAACACGCCGTGGGATATGCCGGCGATATCCACCACAAAACGAAAACCGGGGTTCACTTCTTTGCGCATACTTTCCAGAGTCATGGAAGGTTCCTTATTCGTTTCCGCTGCGGCGCGGAGGTTTTAGTCGGATGGTTCCGGCTGAAGCCTCCGGGCCGTGGGCAAACTTACGGCCGTTTTCCCTTGCGCTGTCCAGTCCGACGAGCGCGTTCGTTTTCCAGGCGAGCATCTTGCACCAACATCGCGTATACCTTTTCCGTCACCTGCTCCACCAATTCCGGGGTGATGGCTCCTTTGGGGGCGTTCGATATTTGCTGGTTCATCGGCTCTTAACCCAGGGGAGCCACTTGCAATTGCAACTCATGATTGCAATAGGGGCAAACAACGCCAATGGTAATCGGTTCGCTGCTGTTCAGCCGGAGGTACAGGTCTTGCAGGTGGGAAAGGTCAGAGGCGAACAGCCCGGCAATGGTTTGGGGGGTAATTTCCGGCAGCGCGCCTAACTGCGTCACCACGCGGCTGAGCAGAATAACGGGCAGGTAGGATTCTTTAGCCTGCACCTGGGGGTGTTCGACGGCTTCTATTTCATCGACGGCCGTTGCCAAACGCATACGGCCGTGGCGGTGAACCTGTCCCTGGCCATCTACAAACCCTCGCGGTAACGTAAATTCAAATTCGGTTTGCATGATCAACGCCTCTCAGCGCCAGCTACCTGGTGATGCGTAGCTCCCAGACATCTCTGGACAGGCCACGCATCACCAAGAGAGATGATTTAGACTGCGACGCGCGAAATGTATTCGTGCGCCAGAGTTAATTCTTCTATGCCGATCTCGTTGCTGTCGGATTTGACAGACGGACCGGTTACTTTGACAGGCCAGGCGCGTTTGAATTCCCAACGGGCAACGGCCGTTAACGCCTGATCATACATCGTCACCGAACCGTCGGAACGCGCGCCATTGACATCCCCATCTTCGACTTTTTTCCGCCAGTCCCAGATTTGCATGTCGCTGGTAATGCCGCGCTTCAAGACGATATTTTCCCACTTCAGGCGGCCAGGGATTTTCATCACCACCTCGACCCCTTTTTCGTTTACCACTTTATGCTCGATCACCTCTTGCTCGGAACCAAGGCCGGAAACCTCGGAAAAATAACCGGTTACCTGCCCTTGCACTTCCACAGCAAAATGAAATCCAACAAGGGGATCTTCACGTGCAGTATCAACTGATGTAGCCATATCACACTCCTTATTTCAGGTTAGCCGCCCTATTCGGCGTTCGGTCCGGCCCATTGGCTGAGGCGGAAGATCACAAATTCGGCCGGCTTCACAGGCGCCATGCCAATTTCAATGATCAACTGCCCCAAATCACGGATTTCCGGTGGATTGAGTTCGTCATCGCACTTTACATAAAACGCTTCGTCTTTGGTCGAACCAAATAACGCGCCGCTCAACCAAATCGTGCTGAGGAAGGAAATTGCGTCGCGCCGCACCTTGGCCCACAGCGAACGATCATTCGGCTCGAAGACCACCCACTGCATACCGGTCTCCAACGACGCGCCCACCACAATGAACAAACGGCGGACGTTGATGTAACGCCAGGAGCCATCGCTGCTGAGGGTACGCGCGCCCCAAACACGGATGCCGCGCCCAGGGAAGGAACGAATGCAGTTTACGCCCAATGGATTAAGCGTACCCTGCTCGCCCTTTGTCAGGTTCAGTTCGACACTCAGCGCGCCCTGAACGACTTCGTTGGCCGGGGCTTTGTGGAAGCCAACCGTGCCATCCACCCGGTTGTAGATGCCTACGACATGGCCACTGGGTGGCATGAATTTGGTGGTTTGCGGGCTGTCGCTCAGATCGGCGACCTGCACCCAGGGGTAATACATGGCCGCAAAAGAGGTATCGAAATTGACGTACATACGCCATTCTTTGGCCTGCTGGGCATTGAGTCCGGGAGGCGTATCCAAGATAGCGAAGCGGTAACGCAGGCGTTCGCAGTCGGCGATGATGGCGGTTTGCACAGCCTTGATTTTTTCTTTGAAGGCATCTGAGCCGTCGTAGCCGGCCATCAAGTCCGGGCATAAGATGAGGCGTACATCATCCAAGGCCTCCAATCCGGCCAGACCTGTGCGCGCCTGCACGTCGCCGATGAAATCGGCGGCGGTAATGGGCTGCGATCCGCCACCGGAGAGCGTGTATACGCCATCAGCCGGGTTTGCCGTGCCGGTGTCGGAGATGGTGACAGACTCAAAATCGACATCGCCGACGAAGTTTTCACCTTTTTTCATGGTGAGGCCGGTTCTGGCGTCGCTGCCAACCGACATGGTGAAGGTTTCGCCTTCGTTTTTGATGGTTACTGTCAGCGCGTTGCCGCCCTCGCCGGCGACTTTGGCGGTGGCTGTTAGCCCTTTGCCTTTGCCGCTGGACGGGGGAATGGCTACCGATGCGGCCGTTGCGCCATCTTTGTCCTCGCGCAGGGCGCGAAGGCTGGTGATGTAGCATGGGCCGCCGCCATTCATGAAATACCCATAAACGGCATCCGGCAGGTACGCGCCGCTGATGAACCCGCCAAACACATTTTGGAATTGGGTCCAGTTGGTGACCAGGGTGGCCTTGTTGAGAACAGATTGACCGGGAATGCGATTGCCGGTTTCGGGGTCGATGGTTTTATAGCTGGCTTCGGCGGTGATACCGACGAAGGCAGCCATGGATGCACCAGCGGCCTCGATAGGCTTACTGCCACGGTCAACTTCTTCAACATAGACGCCTGGTGTTACATAAGTTGCAGGCATTTTCATTCTCCTTGGAAAATATGGTACTTAGAGACATTGGGATGCAAAGAGATTTTTGACATCCGTGCCTCCACGGTGATCGTTTTGTGCGCCCCACGGTTGGGGATTGGACTGCAGGCGCAAACCATGTCGGTTTCAGGGAGGGGCGCGATTTTGGTAAATTTGCTCATGGGAGAGCAGTTTGTAGGAAACAGGCTCGCGGGAAACGTGCATGGTGGTCCTCGCTAATTTGGTCAAAAAACTGATCAAAGATCAATATCGTAATCTTCTGCCGGGATGGTGATTGGTTTTTCGATGGGCTGCGCGTCGGGCGGCCATACAATCAATGTGTGTGCGCCTTGGGGGACGCTGCCGAGGGTGTAGATGCCTTTTTGATTCGAAGTGGCGACAAACCCGGTGCCTTTGATGGCAATGCGCGCATCGGCCAGGGGTTGGCCGGCGTGGCGGATTTGGCCGCCAAGGTAGGTAACGGCCGTTTCTGTGCCGGGGTACAGGCTGGGGTAATCGGGCAAGGTGGCGGTCTGGCCGGTACGCAGGGTCCAGGTGCGCACGGCCGGGCCGGTCACTTCGGCCCAGGGGTCTACAGCGATGGTGAGAAGATAGGAAATAGACGGCCGTACCTCATTATCCAACGACCCCCACAACTCAGCCGGGTTGGTCAGCCGGTCGTGATTGGCTATGCGCGCCATGATGTCAAAAGGCTGGCCAACCAAATCACCCTTTAGCCTGGCGCGGGGCAAAAGCGGAAAGCGAAACAACGCCATCAGGCAGCGAGACAAGAGGCGGTGTTCGTCTTGCGGCTCGGAAGCCCAGGCGGTGATGACGTAATGACAATCCATGCGAAACGGGGTTCGTTTTTGCGAGACGGAGGAACCGAGACGGCCGTTCTGGTCTACCATGCGCTCCCATTGATGCTGCCGGAGTTGGTTGTTTTCACGCACGTCGTAGAGGAAAAAATTGAGGGTCGGGCGAGACAAGCGCGCACTCCACCCTCGCGTGGGCTGGTCGAATTTCACGTCAATTTCGCCATTCTTAATAGGAAGTTCTGCGATCACCAACTGTTCGATGGTTTGATCTAAATCCGCAATCATGCGCCGCTCCGCTAAGAGTAGTTTTTAGGGAATGTCTCGCCGCCGCCGCAGCCAGTCAGAATCAACTTCCAAACCTAAGCCGCGTAGATAAGGCAGCATGAACTGCTCGATTTCGTCCAGGCTATAAAAGTTGTATTGGTCGCCGCTGAGGACATGGACAACCTGACCGCGCCAACGGGAAACGGCCGTGCCATCTCCGTCGTCAGATGTCCAAATTTTCACAATGAACGATTCGCTGCCCGTTTCAAATAAATCCATTACTGCGCTCGTTTTTGTTGCCGCAGCCAGTCCGAAACCCAATTCACTGCATCAAATGGATTCGTGGCAGGGTCATCGACAGTAAACAGACTTTGGGGAAGATAAAGTGACATCACCTCCGAAATAGCGAGAAAATCGGGCAAAAAATGACGTTCACCACTGGAGACATGCTCAATCAACCCGCGATACTCTGGCTCGAATTCCTCTAAATCGTTGTATTCGCACCAAATTCTGATGATAAAGGTATCTTCGGTCACAGCCACTCCCAATCATCGCTATTGAGCATGGAGGATATATACCACAAAGAAATCACCGAAATGTCACGGCCGTATCACAAAAGTATCAACGGCCGTGACACTTGTTTGCCCTTCAACCCGCCAGCCCTCTATAATCCAGTCAACCCTGCTCCACAAACGAGGCAAAACATGGCCCAAAAAGACGCACAAACCGAACTCTGGCAGTTGAAAACGGCCGTGGCCTACCTGGCCGCTCACCTCGACCAGGGTGTCAACCACCTGGATGACATGAGCGGGAAAATCATCGCTCGCGCCCTCACCGAAATCATGCAAGAAGTCGTCTCCATGCCGCGCTCCACCACCGAGGAAGACCTCGACCAATTCACGGCCGATGTACTCTCCGGCACAGAAACACTGCAGCAAGAACTGGCCGGCCGCTGGCAAGAAGATTTGCAGCCTCTCATGGATCGCGCCCAACAGAGAGCCGCCGAACTGGACCATACACTGGGGGAATTCACCCCGCTCAGCGTCAGCGGCCAACTGTGGGGCGCAATTTGCCTGAAATGTCTGCGCTGGGTCACCATCAGCCCGCACCAGGCTGGCGGCCAGGTGATATTAACCCGATGTACAGGCTGGCTGGTCCGCTAATTTTCACTGCCCCAACCCATATTTATGAATCCGCAGCGACAACCCCTCAGGTTTGCTCATGAAAAATTACATCTTTACAAACCTAAACCCTTAAGGTCTTCTCAGAGAAACCCAAACAGCTACAGAATTACTCCAAATTAGTCTAAATTTCCTCATTTATTTGTGGCAATAAATGAGGCATGAGCCTATAATGCCTCGTTTTGTTTCACGCTGATGTAAACACCGGGTCATTGAAAAGCAACCGGGACAATCTCCATTGCAACGCCATGAACCAAAAATAGTCCATGACGTCCGACACCGGAGCAGTGTTTTCAAGCTGTCTTTGACCTGAGATTCTAAAAAAGGATTACGCTTATGAATAAACAACGAGATCTCATCTGGCTGGCGATCATCATTCTGGTGGTTGGTGGGGCCGCCTGGGTAGTTTTTAGCGACAGCTACCCTGTCCAACGCGGCCTGGATTTACAAGGTGGGTTACAAGTCCTGCTAGAGGCCGACGTTCCCGCCGATCAGGCCATCCCCCGCGATGAATTGGACACGGCGCGCCAAATTGTGGACCAACGCGTAAACGCTCTTGGCGTTACGGAACCGCTCGTCCAGATTGAAGGCGATCGCCGCATTTTGGTGGAATTGCCCGGCATTGAAGACCCGAATCAGGCCATTTCTCTAATTCAGGAAACGGCTTTGTTAGAGTTTATTGATACTGGCACCCAATCTTTACCCGCCGGGACGTGTGTCCGCACCTCCCTGAATAACGGTCCGTCACGCTGCGAACTGCCGCCCGGCGCTCCTATTGACACACCGATTGCGAACCCGGCGCCAACTTATGAAACCGTTATGACAGGCGCGGAATTAAAGCTGGCCCAATCAGAACGAAATCAGGCAAACCAATATTACGTTTCTTTTACCTTAAAGCCCGAAGAGACGCAGTTTTTCGCCGATTACACGCGCCAAAATCAGGGGCGTTTCCTGACCATCGTGTTTGACAAACAAGTTATCTCCAGCCCGCGAATCAGCGCCATTATTTCTGGAGGCAGCGGCACGATCACCGGCAATTTCACTCTGGAAGAAGCGCAAAAACTGGCTTTGCAACTGCGCTTTGGCAGTTTGCCCATCCCGCTGCGCATTGAAAGTACGCGGCTGGTTGGGGCCACGCTTGGCGAGCAGTCGGTAAACGCCAGCATCCGCGCCGGTATTGCCGGGGTGATCATGGTGCTGTTGTTCATGATTGGCTACTATCGCCTGCCCGGTGTGCTGGCGGCGATTGCCCTGCTGATTTATGCGCTGCTGAATTTTGCCGTGTTTGAGGGCTTGCCGGTCACACTGACCCTGCCGGCTATCACCGGTTTCTTGCTTTCGCTGGGCATGGCCGTGGACGCAAATGTGCTGGTGTTTGAGCGCATGAAGGAAGAATTAGCGCGCGGCCGTAAGGTGAGCGAGTCGGTTCATTCCGGTTTTCAACGCGCCTGGACATCGATCCGAGATTCGAATATTGCCACGATGGTTATTTGTATCATTTTGTGGTCGTTTGGCCGCAGCTTTGGCGCGAGTGCAGTGCAAGGTTTTGCCATTACACTGGCAATTGGGGTGGCCATTAGCATGTTTACGGCCGTTCTCATCACCCGCACATTTGTCAATTTAGTCATCGGCGGGACTTCCGACTGGATGGCACAGCATCGCTGGCTGTTAGGAGCTTAAATCATGTTTGAAAACTTTGTTCAAAAACGACGTTACTACTACATTTTTTCCGGCGTTGTGATCGGCCTGGGCATGTTGGCCATGATCTTCTCCTTCACCACCTCAGGCAAAATCTTTCCGTTAGGCGTCGATTTTCTGGGCGGCAGCCGCTTTGAAATCCAGTTCGACCAATCCGTAACCGAAGATCAGGTGCGCGAAGTTTTTACCCAAAACGACATTACAAATCCGGCGATCACCGCCTTACGCGGCCAGGATTTATCGAACGCCTGGCAAATTCGCACTGAATTTGTGGATGCGACCAAAGCCCACTCTCTGGAAACCGCGTTGACCGCCCTGGCGCCGCTGGTTCCAGGCACATTCTCGGTGACAACTGTCAGCCCGGCCGTGGGGAAAGAAGTCACCAGAGCCGCGCTGGCGGCCGTTCTTGTGTCCGGCGTGGTAGTGCTTTTTTACATCATGTTTGCCTTCCGCCAGGTACCCAATTCGTTCCGCTATGGAGCCTGCGCGGTTATCGCCATGTTCCACGACTTGTTTGTCATTTTTGGCTTTGCAGCCATCATGGGCATGATCTCAGGCTGGGAAGTGGATGCCTTGTTCCTGACCGGGGTCCTGACCGTGGCCGGTTTTTCGCTGCAAGACACCATCGTGGTGTTCGACCGCGTCCGCGAGAACAGCTCGCGCAAACGCAGCGGCTCGTTTGAGGCATTGGTGAATCGCTCCGTGCAGGAAACGATCAAACGTTCGCTGATTACCCAGTTGAGCGCGATGTTCGTTTTGCTGTCGATTTTGCTGTTTGGCGGCGAGTCGATCAAGCCGTTCATCGCCGTGCTGTTCGTGGGTTTGCTGAGTGGTACATATAGCTCCATCTTCACGGCCGTTCCCCTGCTCGTTTCCTGGGAAGAAGGCGAAATCCCCCTCATTTCTAAACCTGCGTAAGGAACTGGTATTTTGAGGATAAAAAAAGACGGCCGTTTCTCGCGAAAAACGGCCGTCTTTTTTTGTCTCAGCTCTCAGGCTAAAAAATCGCTGCTATTTACTGCCTACGCGAAATTATTTGCCGAATTTTTGCCGCAGCAGCGCCACCAAAGTTGGTTGGCCAATTTCTTGAAGCTCATACCGGACACGTTGGTTGGGCAGTTTGATGTCGATAATTTTGGCCAGATCGATTGGTGTGGCCACGATGACCATATCGCAGGGAACATTGTTAATCGTTTCTGCCAGATCGGCCATCTGCTCACGGCCGTAGCCCATAGCCGGTAAAACAGCGCCGGTTGAGGGATATTTCTGGTAGGTTGCGGCAATCGAACGAACCGCATACGGATGGGGATCGACTATTTCGGCGGCATCGAAATACTGGGCCGCCACCACGCCTGCGCCGTAAGCCATTTCGCCGTGGGTCAGCGTGGGACCATCTTCCACAACCAACACCCGCTTGCCCCGAATCGCCGCCGGGTCATCCACAAAAATGGGCGAGGCGGCTTTAACGATAACGGCCGTGGGGTTCACCTTGCGGATATTCTGCTGCACAGTCACGACGTTGGCATTATCGGCCGTGTCCACCTTGTTGATGACCACAATGTCGGCCAGGCGCAAATTCGTTTCGCCCGGGTGGTAACGCAGTTCATGACCCGGTCGATGTGGATCTGTGACCACAATATGCAAATCAGAAACGTAAAAAGGCACGTCGTTATTGCCGCCATCCCAGATGATCACGTCGGCTTCTTGCTCTGCCTGCCGCAAAATCGCCTCATAATCAACGCCGGCATAAATCACAGCGCCGCGCTCCACATACGGCTCGTACTCTTCACGCTCCTCAATGGTGCATTCGTGGCGCTCCATATCCTCGTAGCTGGCGAATCGCTGCACAGCCTGCGCCGCCAGGTTGCCATAGGGCATGGGGTGACGGATGGCTACCACGCGTTTATAGCCCAATTCGTTCTGTAATATCTCTAAAATCCGACGAGAAGTCTGGCTTTTGCCACAACCTGTGCGCACGGCGCCAACCGATACCAGCGGTTTGCTGGAGGCGATTTGCGTCTGCGCCGGGCTGAGAAAACGAAATCCCGCTCCGGCGGCCAGCACTTTGGAGGCCAAATGCATTACATATTCATGCGACACATCGGAGTAAGAAAAGAAAACATCGTCGACTTTTTCGGATTTGATCAATGCAGGTAAATCGCTTTCAGGATAGATTGGGATTCCTGCCGGGTAAAACTCGCCCGATAATTCCGGGGGGTAGCGACGGCCGTCAATGTTCGGGATTTGTGTGGCCGTAAATGCGACTACACGATAATCTGGGTTGTTACGAAAAGTTGTATTGAAATCATGGAAATCACGACCGGCAGCGCCGGCAATGATCACACGCCGTACAGATTGACTCATGGATACTATTCTCCTAGAAAAGTGGGTTTATGGGGAATCTAACAGATGGATAGGTTCATCGTCGTGATGACGTATCATCAGGGTGATGATAACAGCAATTCCCCGAATTGCCAGATTTTTTATTCCGCCCTCGAACCGCCTGCCCGGCTTCCAGTGGTCACCTCGCTTCGTACTTCACAATAAAAGTTTCGCCTCGTCGGTGCGGATACCTTGCTGGGTATTCCCAAAAGCGCGGTAAGAACGCTGCGGCTACAAGTAAAACTCGACATTATTTTGTAACAATGACCTTAGCCATTCGTATAGGTATGGATTTCCACGCCAAGATCATTTATTATGTTGATTGATATTTGATCTTATGAAAAGTAATGCTATAATGCCTATAAATTTTTACTTACATAATCTTTTAACAACGACCTTTCCGCCAACGGTCGTTTAGACCCAGGAACTCAATACATGTTGGATAGGCCGCAATAAGTCACTCAAACTGTCTTGTGGCAATCATAAGCGTGGAAAGCCCACGTCTTTCTTGTTGGCTATACGCAAAACGAGCCGATCTGGGCCGATAGGAGTGGTTGGCGATGGAAGAACAATTACAAGACTTTCTCGATTACCTGCAACAAGAGTACAAATATTCAAACAACACAACTGCGGCTTATAAAAATGATTTAAGCCAATTCATGATCTTTTTAGAGAACGGCCGTTTCCAAGTTGAACAATGGGCCGATGTGACCGCGCCTATTGTCAATGCCTATGTCACCTTTATGAAAGACCAGGCATACGCATCCTCCTCTGTGGCCAGAAAGGTAGCGGCCGTAAAATCATTTTTTAACTACCTTTTTGCTCGTAATCTGATCAGCGAAAATCCTACAACCAATATCGATTCGCCTAAAGTAAAAAAACGTTTGCCCAAAACGTTAAATTCTGAAGACATCGAAAAGCTGTTGTTGGCCCCCCGGCAAAAAAAATCACCCAAACACCTGCGCGACACAGCGCTGCTTACCATGCTATACAGCACCGGGATGCGGGTTACTGAAGTGGTGTCGCTGGCAGTGGACGACGTGAACCTGGACGAAAATGTTTTGTTTTGTCAGGGAAAGGACGAGTCTTCGCGCGAACTGCCCCTTGACAAAGAAACAAGCATGGCTATTGATGAGTATCTGGCAAACGGCCGTCAATACCTCGTTAAAAACAAAGACGAAAACGCCCTCTTTCTCAACCACCGCGGGCAGCAACTCACGCGCCAGGGATTGTGGCTCATCATCAAAGCGTATGCCAAAAAAGCCAAACTCAGCGGCGAAGTGACCCCGCATACCCTGCGGCACAGCTTCGCGGCGCACAAGCTAGAAGGCGGCTCGGATTTGCAAGAGGTGCAGCGCCTGTTAGGCCATGCCAATATCTCCACCACGCAAATCTACACCCAAATTTCCGCCGAAGATGAAATTGGCGAACACCCGTCAACCGAAACAGCGTAACTTCTCATGATAAACAACCCTGAACCCTCCATACAAACGGCCGTAGACGCCATCCGCCGCCGCACGCAATACACACCAAAAATCGGCCTGGTTCTTGGCTCTGGCCTGAGCGATCTGGCCAACGCTTTGCAAGCCGCAGAAACCATCCCCTACGAAGAAATCCCCGGCTGGCCAGCGTCCACTGTCCCTGGTCACAGCGGGAAATTGGTGATTGGGCAGCTACAAGGACAAACCGTTCTGGTGCAGCAAGGACGCGCCCATTTTTATGAAGGCTACTCCCAGGCCCAGGTGGTATTTCCGGTCCGCGTGATGCACGCTCTAGGCATTCAAACGCTGATTGTCACCAACGCAGCCGGCGGTATCAACCGCTCGTTTAGCCCTGGCGACCTGATGCTGATCAAAGACCACCTCAACTTTGTGGGCATCGCCGGCAGCAATCCGCTGCGCGGCCCAAATGATGATCGAATCGGCCCGCGTTTTCCGGACATGACCCAGGCGTATGATCCCGGTTTGCGCCAAATGGCTCAGGCCACGGCCGTTTCCCAAAATCTAACCCTCCACGAAGGCGTCTACGCCTACGTCGCCGGCCCCAGCTTCGAGACGCCGGCCGAACTGCGCTTCTTACACGCTGTCGGCGCAGACGCAGTGGGCATGTCTACTGTGCCAGAAGTGATTGTCGCCCGTCATGCCGGGATGCGCGTGATGGGCATTTCGTCGATCACCAACAAGGCTATTTTGGACCCCACGCCAGAGGCCGTTGTCTCTCATGAGGAAGTTTTGGAAACGGGCAAATTAATTGTCCCCAGACTGACACAATTACTGTATGGCATTCTGCCGCAGCTCTGATGGCCGCCAAATGCGCCAGGGGTTAGGATGATGATGACGGCCGTTACGCAAAAAACGGCCGTTTTTGATCCTCTCCTCGGAAGGTATGACTCAGATTAACGCCAGACAGCAAATCAACCAATTTTAGCGATCACGGATACAATCACACGCGATGGAACAAGTCTATGTCTTCATACTCCGCAACGACATCTGGATCTATTTCCTGTGCGCTCTAGGCATTTTCTGGTATGGGAGTCAGTACCTGCAGGCTCGCCACATTTTGCAGCGCGCCGTATTTGGGTTGGAACGTGAGCGCGGCACGCAAAAACGGAACACAGCTCTTTTCTTTTTAATCGTTTTTGTGGGATTGGCCGGCAGCGTTTACTACGTCAATGCCAGCATCGCCCCCACCCTGCCGGCCGAACTCCTAAAACCGCCAACGCCAACGCCAAACATTTTTGCCACACCACTTTCGTCGCCCACGCCTTTGGGAACGGCCGAAATCCGCCCGCCAGAGCCCACGCCGGTGCTTGTCCCAACCATCACCCTCGCCAGCCAACCGGCGGGAATTGCCACGCAGCCCGGCAGCGCGCCAGAAGCGACGAACGCCCCTGCCGGACCGCCCACCCCGGACGGCCCTACGCCAACGCCGTTTCTCGACTGCACAGTAAACCTGAACATTAGCGAACCAGCCAATGGCGCTGTTGTTTCAGGACTGATCAACTTTACCGGCACAGCCTCGACGCCAAATTTTGGTTACTACAGTTTGGAGGCGAACGGCCCCGAAACGGCAGGTTCCTGGGCGTCGTTGTTAGGCCGAACCATCAACCAGCCCGTACAGGACAGTTTTTTGGGGAATGTGAATTTGAGTGAATGGGCGGAT
Organism: Chloroflexota bacterium; assembly: GCA_029559155.1. Classification (GTDB taxonomy): domain Bacteria; phylum Chloroflexota; class Anaerolineae; order Promineifilales; family Promineifilaceae; genus Leptovillus. The sequence goes on along the minus strand of JAKQCM010000320.1, from coordinate 467 downwards.
GGACCTTATTTGCTGCGCTTAACGGCCGTAGACGCCAACGGCAGCGAGACCGGACAATGCGTGATCCAGGTCACTCTGGACAATCCGTAAACGAGAGTTATTCTCGTCACGGTTCGGCAATTTCAAAAAATAACAGCTCAGTGTTGCCGTAGATGCGCTTATCAAACGCGGCGAAGTTGTTCAGGGCCAGGTCTTGATGTTCTTTCGGGTCGATTTGCACCACCACCAGACCATCGGGAAGCAGAAAGGTAGACGGCCGTTCGTCCAACACCGCCATCACTTCCGCCCACAAGCCTAAATACTGCGGCGGCGCTACATAGATCAGGTCAAACGGCGCAAATGCCTGCTGCCGCAAATAGGCAAATGAATCCGCCTGGACGACCTGCGCCCCAGCAGCCAACCCGGTAATTTGCAAATTCGCTTGAATGGTTTGAATAGCCGGCCGAACTTTATCCACAAAGGTAACG
>JAKQCM010000307.1 GCA_029559155.1 Chloroflexota bacterium | reverse complement strand
GTCCGGGACCACCACCAAGAATGAACAGCGGCGCGGAAGCCGTTTCCTGACGGGCATTCAGGCGCATGAATCCTATCTTCAACGTCTTGTCACCCGGCTCGTTATAAAATTCGGGCACAATCACATAGCCACAATCGAGCGCTACGTCCAGTTCAAATGGAATGTCTGCGGATGGTTCAGCGAAGCATGTTTGCAGCGGCTCAATCCCAGGCACCGCCAGACCGCCCGCCAGGTCACCTTCCGCTTCAACGGCCGTATTGGCTTCGGCTTCAATCTCCACTGTTTCCCCGGTGGGTTTGGCAGCGGATTCTTCTGTTGGTTCGGTTATAGGCGGCACGGCCGTTGCCGCCGGCGTAGGTTGTGGTTGTGAATTGGCAGCCTGACAACCCATGAATACGGCCGTTGCCAGGACAAAAAAGAAGATAATTTTTATGTTTTTCATGGAAACTCTCGTCTCAACTTACTGTTTGTCATTACCAGTTTGTGCGGCCGCACGAACGGCCGTTTCCCATCCCGAACCACCCATCGACGCGCCTTTTTCGCAGCCTATCAGGCCGATGACCAACCTACCGTCTCAGCCGCGAACAACTTACGACCCAAGACGAGGAAGAGAATGGACACCACCAATAAAAACAAGAACGCGCCCAGTTGAAAACTCAACACTTTGTCTGGCAATTCGGCGCTAACCAGGTAGGAGCCGGGCAATAAAAAGAAGGCTGTATCATAAAATGCATGCATGGCGATAGACGCCCACAGCGTGTTAAACACCCGCCGACCCACATATAAAAGCGTGCCGCCGGTTGCCACGATAAACAAAACGGCGATGCTGCCCCCGCCGATCAGATTAACCAGATGTAACAACGAAAAAACGACCAACGTCACGATCCAGGCTTTCCATTCCGCCAAACCACCATTACGCATCCCCACTAGCAAAACACCACGGGCAACAATTTCTTCATTTATGCCAATAGCGATGGCTAAAAGGATGACGCGTATGAGGTCGCCGGCAGAATAAGCCGAAAAGTCAACTTGAAAAAAGGCAACCACAGCCACCGCGATCCAGGCCAGGGGGAAAAGATAATAAAGCCGGGATAACGAAAACTGTTTTCTTTCAAAGAAAATATCTCTGCTGCTCGCCTTGAACACATAGAAACTGACGAACAATAAAACGATGGACATCCCGATTGTGGCATACATGCCGCTGTCAATTTGCCCATCAATCATCCGCTCCTGTGCAGGCGCAGGGCCAGCGCCACCGAAGAAGATAGCCACCACAAGGCCCACCACGACGGAAGCGACCAGATAAAAAAGAACCACCAGTAAGGCCGATTTAGGATTAAGTTTTAAGTGCATAAGAAAACGCCTCTTTTGTCAGTCGCGGAAATCCAGGAGTCGTCGCTTGGCCGGGAGATAACAGCCAGGGCGGCATGACTTTATGGTTGTGTCAATCCGGATGAGAAGATTGGTCCAATCTTCAGGATTGGACCAATCTGGAAACCTGAAAGTCAACGACTACCCCATACATCTGCCACTAAAGCGAATGCATCGCCAGAGCTACTGAATCACAAAGGTGATCGTGAACGCCAGGGATGGATTTTCCGGCGTAATCACCGGTTTGATGGTCACGTAATAATCGCCGGTTGTGGGAATTGGCAGCCAGGTGTTGTTGTTGATTTGTCCGTTTTCGCCATTGACGGACAGCCCGCCGCCCGGTCCCTGGACGAGAATTTCCAGCGGCTCGCCGTTGGAAGCTGTGGCGATTTCCATGGTTTGCCCGGCGCTTACTTGCAGAACGTAACCCGCAGGTTGGGCATTGTTGATGATTCCATTGCGAACGGCGACGATGGATCCGGCGTCAAAGTTGACCCGTTCGTACTGGGCGCCGGGCGAGGGCAGATTGACTGCGCCGCCGGAACCGGAAATGAGCAGCTGGTGGCCCGCATAAATGCCGGCGTCAGCTCCCGGATTGGCGGCGATAAGCTGGGCGGTGGTTAGCCCAAAGCGCAGACCAATCGAGTAGAGTGTGTCTCCGGCCGCAACCGTGTAGTAGGGCGCGGCAAAGGTTCCATTGGCATATTGGCGCGGGCCGGAATCTACCACCGAGCCGGGCGGTAAGGGAACAGCAGTGGGCGGCACGGCCGTTGCGGGCACGGCCGTCGGCGGCAGCGGCGTGGGCGAGGAGGGCACGGCCGTAGGCATTACCACCACCGCGCTGGCCGGGATGAAAAACAGACTGCCCCCATCGGCAGCCAGGTCGATGCGCAGCTGCCCATTGCCAATCTGGTACCGCGCGGCGGCAGATAACAGCGCCAGGAATTGGTCACTGCGCGATTCCGGGGCGCAGGCCGCCAGGG
>JAKQCM010000286.1 GCA_029559155.1 Chloroflexota bacterium | reverse complement strand
GAGCGTATATCCGAATGAAGAATATTTTATGTGTTGAGAGCCAAGACGGCCGCATAAAATCGCACAAAAATGCCAGTCTTGCACATGTATTGGAAGCTACAATCTGTCTTCAGGAGGTATTCTATGAATTGCCCAAAATGTCAATCAGCCGAATTTAGCACGGCCGTTTCCTGCCCGGATTGTGGCTTTACCGCAAACGGCCGTTCCCTCATCCACTTCGCCAACCTCACCTTCATCCTGGCCGAAATGGCCGATTGGGACATCCCCGCCGCTTACCTCAATCCGCTGCGCCAAACTTATGGCGACCGCTTGAAAAGCTGCGAAATCGACCTGGGGCTGCGCCTGCCACCGCCTGACGCTGCCGAAGTCCTGGCGCTGAACCAACGTCGCGCCCAACTCCTTGTCTTAGTTGCCGCGTTGGCCCGTTGGGCTGCGCAAGATTGGTTAGCCTTATCCATTGCCGACCAGATGCGCAACCAGATATATGGCGAAGTCGTCCTGATCGACCAGCGCCTTGCCGACGCGCCGCCAGTTTCGCGTTCCCAATCCACAGAGGAGTACGCGCTTAAGCGGTTGGCCGAAGAACACGCCATTTTGGAAGGCGCGCAAGAACTTCACGCTGCCGGACACATCTCCACCAGCAGTCTGGAAATCATTTCCGCCGAACAGCAGGTAGCTATCGAACAGGCTGAAATTCGCGCCGGTTTACGCCCGCCTCAACCCATCAGCCAGACCCAAATACGCGAAAAACAGCCGGCAGTTGAGGAAGAATTTGTCGTTGAACCGCCCAAAGCGCCGCGCTGGCAACGGCCGTCATTCTCTTGGGACCGCGTGTGGGAGAGTTTGCTGTCTGAGCGCACGCTGCACGTGGTGTTATTTCTGGGTGTGCTGCTGCTGCTGGCTTCCGGGGCCTCCTGGGTGGTGTGGAACTGGGACACCTTCCCACCGCTGGCGCAAATTGCCTTTTTGGGCAGCTTTACGGCCGGGTTTTATCTGCTTGGCTGGTATGTGCGCACACGACTTAAATTAGAAGGCTCCGGCATTGCCCTTATTGCCGTGGCCTCGCTGCTCATCCCGCTCGATTTTTACGCCTTCTACATTTCCGGCGGCTTCCCGAGCCAAAGTTGGCCGACGGTTTGGCTGGCGGCCTCGTTTGTGTGTTTGATGGCTTATGGGGTTACGGCCGTTCTCCTGCAAGCCACATTTTTTGGCTATTTGGTGGCCTTGGCCGGGGTCAGTCTGGCATTGGCCGGGCTAAATTTGCTGGGTTTACCGGTTGTGTGGTGGCAAACGGCCGTCGCCGCCGCCGCTTTTGCCCTGGCGCTGCTCGCCGAAGGAGGGCGATGGACCTCTGAGCGGCTGCGTTTTTTGCTTGTGCCTTTTGGCCAGATGGCGCTCATTCTAACCGCGCCAGTTTTGGCGGTTGGCCTGGTGTGGGGCGTGTGGCCCGGCAGCGCCAACATTGCTTTTTATGCCGCCCTGGCGGCCAGTTGGTGGATCGGCGGGTTCACGCTGCTGATCATGACGCGGCGCTACCGGATGCAGACGTTGGTCTGGGTGACGGCGCTTTGTTTTCCGGTGGCCGTTTGGCTCGCCCAACGCGTGCTGATAACGCTCTGGCCGGTGGATGTGGCCTGGTATGCCCTGGGTTGGCTGCTGCTCGCGCCGTTTTATTTGGGCGCGGCAGTTCTGCTAGAGCGATGGGACGCCAACCACGACGACGAATTTTTGGCGATGGCGGGCAAAACGGCCGTTACCCTCGGCGTGCTGCTGGCAATTCTGGCAGCATTGTGGTCGCTGCAGGATGGACGGGCGGCAACGGCCGTGCACCTGCTGCTGGCTGTAGGTGCGGCTTTCGGAGCCTGGTTTAGCAAACAGGGCCGTCTGTGGTGGGCAATGTCGCTGTTCCTGACCATCGCCGCCGCCGCCTGGCAGGCCAGCCGGGGCGCAGGCCCGGCAGAGCTGGCGCTGCCGTGGGCGCTGTTATCTGTGCTGCATGTCCTGGCTGCGTTAGGGCTGCGGTCGCGCTTTGCCGTTAAGACAGACGCGTTTTTAGCCCCGCTGTTTGGCGCGGCCGTACTGCTGGCCGGATTGGCCATCGCGCCGCCGCTCATTTTGTTTGATCAGGCCCTGTTGGTTTATGCCTTGGGCAACTGGCTGGGGGTTAACGCCTGGCTGGCCGCGCTCGACCATCAGCAAACGCCTGGTTTGTGCCGCCTCTTAACCACGGCGCGTTGGCGGCAGCTGCGCCCTGCGCTGTTCCATTGGCTGACGGCCCTACCACTGCTCGCCTGGGTCTGGCTGCTGTGGACCGTGGAACGCTCCCCTTCAATTCAATTGGGACTGCTGTTTGCCGTTTTAGCCTTCGGGCTCATGGCTTTAACCGTTGCGCTGCGCCGCCTGCGGTGGGCCTATGGGCGGCCATGGCAGATTGGCTCGCTGTCGGCCATCCTGCTGGCGTTGGGTCTGGCGTTTGGCAGCGGGGAGCCAGCGGTGGGGGTTTTGGTGGTGTTGGCCACGGCCGTTTACTTCCTGACGGCCGTGTGGGTGTTCTACAGTCCGCGTTATTTTTATGCTGCCGGGCTGCTTTTCCCGCTGGCCTGGATGTATGTGCAAGAGGCCGCTGACGTAAATTGGCGCGCCTGGAATGCTTGCCTCGGCCTCTTCCCGCTGGTTTACGTGCTGGCAGGGATTTGGCTGGAGAAATGGAGAGGGCATGAACGGCCGTTCACCCGTCCCTTCTACCACATGGCTTTGTTTGTGAGTTTGCCGGCGATGGTACTCAGTTTGAGTCGGGCGATTGGCGATTGGGATACCCCGGTGATGGCCTGGTCGGCGTTGACGCCAGCGGCGTTGGCCGCCGCCGCCGCCTGTTATGCCTGGCTGACCAACCGGCAGCGCTGGGCATACAGTTCCGTCTGGTTGGCCACTCTGGCGGGTGGGCTGATGGTGGTTACGTTCAGCCGGGGCAGCGGCCGCTCGGCGGCGTTGGTGGCCGTGATGGCGGCCGTTTATGTGCTGGCGGAGCGCTGGCTGCATGCGGCGGCCCGTCGACCCAAACGCGCCTGGGGCTGGCAGGCCCTGGATGTTCGCGTCGTGTGGCGGTTGTATAGACGGCCGTTACTTTTCACCGGCTGGCTGCTATCGGCCGCCGCGATTGGCATGGCGTTGGTGCGCAATATGTGGTTGCTGGGCGGCGGTCGTACGCGAGAGGCGTGGAGCATTGCCGCATTGGTTATCATAGTTGGGCTGTATGCGCTGTCGGCGCGGCTGTTCCGCCAGCCACGCCTGGCCTTGTTGGCTTCGGCGCTGGCGATTGCCCCCTGGACGCTGGCTGTACATTTGCTTTGGGGTAATGTGGGCGCGTGGTTCGGCGCAAGTTGGACCGTGTTGGCTCTGGCGCAGTTGGGCGTGGGGGCGTTGTTGACCGTTCGCCTGAATGCGCGTGCTTACGGGCTGCCGCCGCAGTTGGTGGCGCACGGTCTGGCAATCGTAGGGCTGATGACCGGCGTTTTGGACCCGGCCGTGAGCAGCGTTTCGGTAGGGCTGGTTATTTTATTTTACCTGGGGGCGGCGGCTTTGGATCGGGCTGATGGCGGGAAGGCGCGGCCAGACTTTGCCACCCTATTCGTTTTTCCGCTGGCCGGTTTGCTGCCGCTGTGGGCCATCTACCTGTGCCTGTGGTTATGGCCGGGTACGGAAACGGCCGTTTTAGGGTTGGTGGCCTGGGCCTTTGTGCTGCCATTGTTGGCGATGGGGCGGCGGCTGGCTCGATGGGAGCAGGCGTACCGCTGGCCGTTTTATTTGTCGGCGTTAAGTTGGGCATTGGTGGCGTTAGGTCTGGCGCTGGCAGATTGGCAGATTTTAACGGCCGTTTTCTTCTTGAATTCCGGGGTGGCTGTGTTGTGCGTGTGGCTGTTCCGCGAACCGCTCTGGTGGTATCCGGCGACGGTGCTGCTGCCGACGGGAGTTTGGACACTGCTGATCCAAATCAGGGGCAGCGAACTGCGCCATTATGGCTGGAGCCTGATGGGGCTGGCGGGTTTGTATCTGGCCGGGGCCTGGGCGCTGCGCCGGTTCAATCTGCGCCGCTACGAGACGCCGCTTCTGGTGATGTGTTTTGTGCTGGTGGCCGCCGGTCTGCCGCCTAGCAGCCTTGGAAAGCTGGACGCTTTTGTAGGATATGGGCTGGCGGTGATGATAGTGACAGCCGCGGCGGTGTGGTTGAAACGGCCGTTGCCCTTCAGTTTCGCCGTGGGTCTGGCCGTTGTGCCTTATTGGGTGGCGGTTTCCTGGCTGAACTTGAGCACGGTCAATGCGGGGCTGCTGGCGTGGCCGGGTATTGTCGTGGCGTTGGGACTGGCTTACCTTTTGGATGCGCACTGGGCTGCCCAATTGGACGCATTTCCGTGGAATTGGCCGTTGCGCTGGCCGACGGCCGTGTGGCAGCGCTGGGCGCAGTGGTGGGCATTTGCCCTGTATGTCGTGGCCGGGTTAAACGTGGCTACCAGCGCCTGGCTGACACTGGATAGTCCGTGGCGGCTGATGGTGACGTTGGCGGCGGGAACGGCCGTCTTCTTCTGGTGGACGCTGCGGTTCCATCTGCGCGGCTGGTTATGGGTGGCCGGGGTGTGGGGTCAGTTGGCCGCGCTGGCCTTCATTCGCCTGGTCGGTTGGACGGACACCGGGGCGCAGGTGGCTCTGGCGTTTACGCCGGTAACGGCCGTTACCCTGTTCCTGGCCTTTCTCGTCGAGCAAGGACGGTTGGAAAAACCGCTCCTGAGTTGGGCAGACGGCCGTTGGCGGCTGTCGTTGGGCGGCTGGTCGCTGCCGTTTTATTTGCTGCTGCTGGGCGATCTGGTGTTTGGGCTGGGTTTAACACTGGACCTGGGCTGGCAAAGCGCCGCGGCGACGCTGCTGTACGCGCTTATGGTTGCGGTGTTGGCGCAGCATTGGCAGTTGAAAGCCTTGGGATACCTGACGGTGGGCCTCAGTCTGGCGGCGCTGGCGCAGCGGCTGCTCTGGCTGGCGTCGCCGCCGGACGTATGGCCGCAGGGGTTGGCTGTGTGGTCGTTGGTGGTGGGCGCGGCGGGCTATGGTTTGCGCCGCTGGGGGCGCGAAGATGATTCTGCGCCGGGTTGGATTCAGGTGTGGGAACGGCCGTTGGTGCGCGGCGGTTGGGCGGCGTCCGGTCTGGCTTTAGGGCTGGCGTTGGTGATCGGGGGAGGATTGGGAACGGCCGTGCCCCAGATTGTGCTTTTTGGCGGCGGGCTGACCATCAACCAGACTGCGGTGGCGCAAATGCTCATCCGCACCTTTGCCCTGTTGGGGCTGTTTTATTTGACGGCCGCCCTGGCGGAAAATCGGCCGCGCCTGAGTTACCTGGCGCTGCTGCTGTTGTTTGCCGCCTGGAGCCTGTGGCTGCTGGCCATTCAGGGCGCGCGAGAATTGCAGTTGTATGCGGTTCCGGCCGGTTTTTACCTGCTGCTGCTGGGTTGGCTGGAGTGGCAGCGTGGCAGTCAGGCGGCCGGGCGTTGGCTGGACTGGACGGCCGTGATCGTTTTGTTTGGCTCGGCGCTGTCGCAGTCGTTTGGTAATCACGGGGAACTTTATGCCCTGCTGATGATTGGCGAGGGACTGCTGCTGGCCTGGATGGGCAGCTTGCGGCGGCTGCGGCGGTTGTTGTATTTGGGCGTGGCGGGGGTGGTAACGGCCGTGGGCGGCCAGCTAATCGAACCGCTGTTGGCCCTAAACACACTTGTTTTGCTGCTGTTGGGCGCGGCGTTGGTAGCCCTGGGCATTGCCCTGGAGCGGCGGCTGGACAAAGTGCGTGATCTATCACGCGAACTGCGGCTGAAGATGGAGCATTGGGAATGAAAACGGACGGAGATGCATTGAGGCAAAAGCGCAAAGAGGCCGGGAAAGAGCCGGCCCGGTTCCTGGGCTTCTTTATCCGGCGCAGTAATGTTTGGCTGGCGCTGCTGTTGCTTGTGGCGAATTTGGCGGCCTGGGTGAGTGTGGCCAGCCGGGTGAATTTGGTGGAAGCGGCGCCTATTTTGCACCCGGAAATTGCGGAGATTCGGGCGCATTGGCAGGCGCGGGATGCGGTAGGCGAGACGTTTAGCGTGGTGGTGACTGACCAGATGGCGATGGAGACGCTGGCCTGGTTTATCGCCCCACGGCCGAATCTGCCGTTTAGCCATCCCCAAATTGCCATTCATCCGGATGGCGTGGTGGGCGGCGGGTTGATCCATTTGGCCGGGCTGCGCACGCCGGTCTTTGGCCGGGCTTCGATTTACCTGGAAGATGGCAAACCGCAAGCCATTGTGAAGGAAGTAGGCATTGCAGGCACAAAAGCGCCTGCTTTTGTGCTGGCGGCGATTGATCAGGCGCAGGTGGTGTATGATGAGATGTCTTTACCGATTGAAGTGACACGGTTGGAGCTGCGGGAGGGCGAAGTTTTGGTCGAAGGGGTGTATCGGTGAATCCTGGGGGGCGGGCTGTTGGTAGGTCCTGGTTTTTGGGCAGCGGATATTTGGCCGGTTGATGGTGGTTGACAGCGCGGGTACACTATTGGGTATGGAAACGCGAAATGAACGTTGGCGCTGGAACCTGGGGTGGAGAACGGCCGTTCCCCTGCTTTTACTTCTGTTATTTGCCTTTGGCTTAGGAACCAGGGCGGCCCTGGCGCGCGATTGGGTTGGCGACCGCTACAGCCTGATCATCACGGATCAAACGGCCGTGGACATTGCCAACTGGGTTTTGGCGGAAAATCCGCACCTGCCATTTCGTGATCCGGTAATTGCCATTCATCCTGACGGCATAACGGGCAGCGGTTATGTGGCAATCTGGGATTTTCGTGTGCCTGTGTCGGGTAAAGCAACGGTATATGTGGCGGATGGGCGGGTAAACGGCCGTATCGAAACCCTTACCGTAGCCGGCGCGGCGGCGCCAGAATTTGTCCTGAAGGCGATCGGCGATATCCGGTCATTGTATGAAGCCACGGAATTGACGGTTGAGGTAACGGCCGTGGACCTGCGCGAGGGGGAACTGGTGTTACAAGGAGTTTATCGGCAGTAAACAGCTTGCAGCTAACTCATCCACGCATTCCATAGCACGCATTTCCCCATCTTTTCCCCAAAACCATCTTGCCCAAACCTTATTCCTGCACAAATCTATAATTCGTTGACTGGAGATTTGCGGCCGGTTCTGCCAAAACGCGCCGTATTTCATCCAGCATCATGATTGTCGCCAGGTTATACACACTGTAACCGCGCTCAAAAGCTTCGGGCGAAGTGTACTCGAAGGGGCCGTAATGGGTCAGGTGGGTATTGTCGGTGGTCAGGCCGCGATTCGGTAGGGTCTCCGCGAGCAAGTCAAAATCCAGCAATGGGACATTATACTTGGCGGCGATGCGGCGCACATCGTTGTTGTTGCGGTTGTCTTCCCCTTCGTGGCGGTCGGCTTTGGTGATCAACACCGGGATGACGCCGTGATCGATGGTGAAGGCGACTATTTTTTCCATGCGGTCGTCAAATTCGTCGCTTTCGTCGTTGGTTCCCAAGGCAATGAGTAAGATGCTGGGGTTGTTGAGGCGAAATTCGCAGCTGAGCATGTCTTCAAAGTCGTTGCATAGTTCTTCTGTGACCAGATCGGTGAGGAACACGGCCGTTGCATGCAGCCCAATGTGCAGCGCCGCGCCAAAATGAACGAAGGAGCCTTTGTAGTAGTCGATGGTTGGCTGGAGGTAGGCATAATCGCCCAAATCAAACGTGCGCTGGTCGAAACGCATGAGGAAATCGGGCGTCGCCGCGCCGCTGTCGCCCAGTTTAGAGAAGACTTGCGGTCGGCGTCCCATTTCCTGCCCGGCGGCGTAAATCTCGCGGATGTGGTTTTGCACGGCCGTTGGCAAAATGATAAAGGTATCTTTTGTCAGGCCGTTAATTTGTTGGCCGGGAGGCACGGCCGTTGGGCTGGGGACAATGGTCGGCGTGCTGGTGGGTGGGGGTGATGGCGTGATCGTGGGCGTGTGGGTGGCCGTTGGGCTGGGGGTGCTGGTAGGCAACGATGTTGCCGTAGCTGTAGCCGTGTTCTGGGGCAAGACGGCCGTGGGTTGCAGTGTGGGCAAGGCGGCAGCCTGGGAAGCGCGCGGCGCGCAGCCGGATACCACGAGTAGGATAACGGCCGTCAACAGGCCAATGAACCCCAGGCGGGGCAAAACGTGTGGTCGATTGCGATTGGTCATGGAAAGTTATGGCGTGGTGGGCGGCGTAACGGCCGTGACTGTCTGACGAATGGCGTCCAGCACCATCAACGCCGTCAAGTCGCTGACCGGATACCCTTTTTCAAACACGTCCGCCCTGGTGTAATCGTTGGCCCCGGACATGGTCAGGTGAATGTCGTCGCCAGATAAGCCGCGATCCGGCAAAGATTGGGCCACGAGGTCAAAATCCCACAGTGGAATCCGGTATTCAGCTGCCAATTCATGCAAAATAAGATTGTTGGTATTGGCTTCCCCATCAAACCGATCCGCTTTTGTACCCAGCACAGGGATGATGCCTTCTTCCAACAAATGTTCGATCAGCTTGCGCATGTTGGTTTCATAAGCCGCCGGCACCAGATCGTTGGTTCCCAGGCGGATGAGGAAGATGCTGGGGTTATTGAGGCGGATTTCGCAGTCAACGGCGTTTTCATCGGCCAGGCACAGTTCTTCGTCGGCCCAGCCTAGCTCGTAGAGCGTGCGTGAGGATAGCCCAACGTGGGCCACCTGCCCAAAGCGAGAAAACGACCCGGCAAACTGGTCAATGGTGGTTTGCAGGTTGGCATAGATGCCCAGTTTGTACTGCTCGCTGTCGAACCGCGCCAGGTAATGGGGCGTCAGCACCACGCTGTCGCCGACTTTGGAGAAGGTGCGTGGGTTGCGTCCTAACTGCTGTCCAAGCGCATAAATTTCACGGACATGGGCCTGCACGTCTTCGTCCATCAACAGGAATTGGTTAATGGTCAGGCCGTTGACCATGTTCTGTGGGGGAACGGCCGTCGCTGTAGCCGTCGGGGTCATGGTTGGTTCACTGGTTGGCGTTTCTGTTGGCACAACAGTAAAGGTAGGTGGTGGGGCCAATTCCTGGGTCGGCGTGGGCGGTGGTTGGGTGGCTGTAGGGGGTATCGTCGGCGCGGCGGTGGGGGGAACGGCCGTGGCTTCTGCGGTAGGGGCGATAGCGGCAACGGCCGTATCCCCGCCGCCGCAAGCCGTTAGAAGCAGCAAGAGCGCCAATCCCATCACCAGGACTGTTTTATGAGTGATGGTCCGGGGTGTCCGGGTAGAAAGCAGTTGCAGCAAGGTAGGCATATTAAAAACCCTGGTAAATCCACTGTGGCGCGCTGTCTGTTGTGACGATGATCAATAAAATAACCAGCGCGCAAAGCCCCAAGACCAGCAAATTTTCCCGATTGAATAATTTATTTACCATACGCACTTCTTCAGACCCTAAGGGTTTACTGTTGAGAAATAGGCCGTTCCACGGCCAAACCCTTAGGGTCTTCTCTCTTTATCCCGCTTCGCCGCACCACTTCCATTCGCCGTCTTCCTGGACGACGCGGTAGCTGGTGAGCGGGAATTCAGTGTCTTCCGTGCCGTAGGTGGCCACAATTTTGCCTTCGCAGCGCACCACATCGCTGCTGCCATCGCGGGTGCAGGTCATGCCATCCATGTGGACGCCGCTCACACTGTCGAAGGTGCGCGATTCGCGCTCTAAGAATTGCTCCATATCGGCGCAAAGCAGGGCGCGAATGGTGTCGGCGTCGCCATCCGCTTTTGCTTGGAGGTACTGCTCGACGGTTTGCGCGGGGTCGCCCGCGCCGCTGCCGCCGCCGCAGGCCGCCAGCAGCATCAGCCCGCCGGATACAAATAATAGGAACACAATCAGGCGTAAATTCATGCTTAAATTCCTCAGATGGCCAGTCAACCGGCCGGAGTGTGCCAAATCGCCCGAATTATATGCGCTTATGGGAATTGCACCAACCGGGGATGGAGAGAAGAAGCTTTCATTTCAGAGTGGTCCAATCTCCAAAATTGGACCACTCTAAAGGTTTTATTACGGAGCCGCCGCTGCCAATTCTGTGCGAATGGCGTCTAGCATGAGCAGGGCGATAAGGTCGTGGACGGCGTGGCCGCTCTGGAAGGTGGCCGGCTGGGTAAAGTCATGGGGACCAACCAGTTCGACCATGTGGACGTCGTTTTCTTTCAGGCCGCGATTGGGTAATGTTTCGGCAACAAGATCGAAATCAAGCAGGGGGACGTTGTATTCGGCGGCCAGTTCCCGCAAGATCTGGTTGTTGATGTTGTCTGGTCCTTCAAAGCGGTCGGCTTTGGTGACCAATATAGGGATGACCCCGTTGGCAAGGGATACTTCTACCACCTGCCGCATGTTGTATTTGTAGCCGGATGGCGCGCCGGCGTCGTTGGAACCCAGTTTAACGAAGAGGATGCTGGGGTTGTTGAGGCGGAATTCGCAGGCCAGTACATCTTCGTTGGGTTCGCACCACTTTTTGTCGGCCCATAGGGGGTCGAAGACCGACCAGGAGTGCAGTCCGTTGCGGGCGGCTACGCCGTAGCGGGCGAAGTGGCCATGGTAATAGTCGATGGTGGGCTGTAGGAAGGCGTAGTCGCCTAGATTATAGGCGGTGGGGTCGTCGAACTTGCCCATGAAGTTGGGGTTCAGGCTGGTGGAGTCGCCCAGTTTGGAGAATGTTTGGGGGTCGCGTCCCTGCGTCTGGCCTACGGCCGTAATCTCATGCAGGTGTTCGCGTACGGCCGGCGGCAAGACCACAATATCGCTGATGGGGATACCGTTGATCGGTAATGGCGTGGGCGTGGGTGTGGGCGGCACGGCCGTTGCCGTTGGCGGCATGGGCGTGTTGGTTGGCGGCAGGGTGGCCGTCGCTTCAAGGGGAACAGGTACGGCCGTTTCCACAATAGCTTGCGGAGCAATTCCAGGTTCGTCGCCGCTCTCGGCGCTGCTTTCTAAGATGGCGGGTACAGTAGCGACGGGGGCGGGGGTAACGGCCGTTTCCCCTCCCGCCTGTCCGCAGCCGCCCAAAACACTTAATAAAATCACTCCTACCAGCAAACGTTGTATTCTAAATGGCATTAAGCAACCTACCCTACAAAATTTGCCGCAGATTTTACCATTTAAATGGCGCAGCAACGCCAACCCGTTAAGCCATAAAACACACACTACAATAGCTATGCTGCTGCCAGTTAGATAGCTATGCTAATAGCCATTAGATAGCTATGTTAATGACCATTAGATAGCTATGTTAATAACCATTAGATAGCTATGCTAATAACCGTCAGATAGCTATGCTGCTACCAATTAGATAGCTATGCTGCTACCAGTTAGATAGCTATGTCGTGGTGTAAAACATAACTGAATGGGCGAAGACCCTAAGGGTTTGAACTGGCGCAAGATTAAACCACTCGAGGCAAAACCCTTAGGGTCTGGATAGATAAACTCTGGCTGAATGCGGGTCAGGGAGCAGCGGGAAGGATGACGTCGGTTAAAATGGCATCCAGGACCATGAGCGCAGTGAGGTTGTTCATGGCGTGGCCGCGTTGGAAGGCTTCGGGTTGGGTGTAGTCGTGGGCGTAGAAGGTGTTCATGTGGACGCCATCCACGTCCAGGCCGCGGCCCGGCAGCGTTGCTGCCACGGGATCGAAATCCCAGAGAGGAATCTGGTAATCGGCGGCAATCTGGCGCAGGATGTCGTTGTTCTGGTTGCTGCCTTCGTGGCGATCTGCTTTTGTGCCCAAGACCGGAATCACACCGTTATCAATCGAGAATTGGACAATTTGCCGCATGTATTCGTCATAGAGGCTGGGCGCGCCGACGTCGTTGGCGCCCAGGCGAATGAGGGCGATGCTGGGGTTGTGCAGGCGGTATTCGCAAGCAATAACCGTTTCATTGGCTGTGCAGATGCTTTTGTCGGCCCAAATGGGATCGAAGACGGTCCAGGCGTGCAGGCCGATGCGCACGGAGGCGCTGTCGCGGCCAAAGGAACCGGGAAAGTAGTCGATGACCCGCTGGAGATACGCGTAGTCGCCCAGGTTGTAGGGGCCGACATCGAAACGGGAGAGAAAGTGATCGATGGCAATGGTGCTGTCGCCGACTTTGGCGAAGGCGTGGGCGTTGCGGCCCATCTGTTGGCCCTGGGCGTAAATGGCGCGGGCGTTGGCCAGCACGTTGGGCGGCATGATGACGATAGCGTTGAGGGGGATGCCGTTGAGCGTGGTGGGTTGGTTGGGTGGTGGACTGGTGGGGGGGCTGGTTTGCGGGTTGGCGGGTGATGGGGACACGGCTGTTGCGGCCAGCCCGCTATCCGTTGCCGGGGCGGCGACTAATTGCCCAGGAATGATCAGCACTTGCCCGACATAAACCAGGCTGGGATCGGTAACGCCGTTGGCGGCGGCTAGGTCATCAACGGAAACGCCAAAGCTGGCGGCGATGCGGAACATGGTTTCGCCGACCTGGACAGTATGGGTAGCGGGTTCGGCGGCTGGTTGGTCGGGTGGTTGGCCGGTGGGTTGAGGGGGAACGGCCGTTGCCTCTACACTCGTTTCCGTGTTAACGGCCAGATTGTCGGCCGGCAGCATGGGAAGTTGGGCCAGGGCAACGGCCGTGGGTATCTCTTGCATCATCTGGCCGCTGACCGGTTCGCCAACGATGTAATCACGCAAGGCAAAGGAGAAGGCCACGCCGATCAGGGCTATAAAAAAGATAATAAAGCCCCCCAAAACAATCTTGCGTTGCATTGTGTGCCAGAATTCCAGAGGGCTTAGTTACGCTCAATGATCAGTGGATCCCCGTTCAAATCTGTGGTGGTGGAAAGCTCGTAGCCACCATAGGTGCAGTCGCCTTGCATCACCTGTCGTACCAGACCGGTGACGGTGAGGTGATGGGTGGTTTGTGGCAGCAAGGGGACTTCTAAATCGGCGGGAAAAACGGCCGTGCCGCTCACCATGCCCGACTCAGATGTAATGGTGATCAGTTCCCCATTCCCCAGGCTAACACGCACCATTTGCGAATCTGCATCGGTGGGCGACGTGACCGGTTCCACGGTGAATAATTCAGGTGTGGCTTCCGGGCAGGGATAGGGAGTCAGCGGGGTTTCAACCGTTTCGGGCGCGGCCGTTTCGGGCGCGACGGCCGTTTCATAAAAGAAAAACCCCACAACAATTACCAGAAAAATAATAATCACTACCAGAAGTCGCCGCATGGATTACCTCACCAGGTTCGGGTCTACAATATATTGCCACCAGTTATAAGCAATGCCGTTGGCCGCGCCTGTAATGTGCGGCAGACGGCGGAACCACCATTGATGGTGGCCGCGGATATTGCCATCGCCCCAATCGGCGCAGTCTACAATGCGCGGCGCGCCGCTAAGGTTGGGGAAGTTGAGCCAATTATCGCAGCGGGCGGGTACACGCGTTTTATTGCCCCAGTCATAATCCTTCACACTATTGGGCGCAAAGTGCATCAAGCCCACCTCCGATAGTCCGGGGTGTGTCTTGTCGTAACGGATGAAACGCTGCCATAGATTGGCGTCCCCTTGTTGATTGCGAAAGGTATATTTCATGATCGATTCCGCCCGATGGCCAAACGCTTCCAACATTTCGCCCACGCCGCGCTGGTAGTTGAACCCCATAATCACAAAACGGCGCTTGGCTTTGGCGGCCGTTTGTGTTAATGGCGGCGCGTTACACCAAAACGGGTCCGGCCCACCCATGATAGATTCGTAATAACCGGCGTATGGAAAAGCAAAAAGCCAGAATTCATCGATTTGGCCGCTGTTCACCTTGGCGATCATGTCGAATTCCGCCAGCAGCGCGTCGTAATCGACGGCATCCGGCGTGTGGAAGCCGGTGCGCGCTTTCCAGGCGGCAGCGAATTCATCCGCTTTGTAGATGAATCCGTCCAGCTTGCGCGGGAATTTATTCACCTCCAGGCGTTCCACAATTTCATAATTGACATAGCCGTAGCTGATTTCGCGCAAATCATCAATGTAACTGGCGGCCAGCTCGTCGGGATTGCCCCAGTTTAACGCCTGGTTTAGCCGCAGGCCGCCCGCGCTGGGCACGATGGGATTGTGGATAATGAGCGAGACGCGTTTGGTAACAGGTGTGGGTTTTTGGCCTACGGGTTGTTCGACAACGGCCGTTTCCTCCCCTACCTCTACGCCTAATTTCCGCAAATTCTCTGTGACCCAATCGGAAAATGCATCCAACGGTGATTCTGATTTTTTCATAGTCGTTCCTTTTCGTGCGCCAACTTTTGCCCTGCGCCTCCAAAATATGCACCTCAATTGTAACCCAATTCATCCAAAATACGCGCCGCGGCGGCGGCTGATGCGGCCGTCAACACTTCCTTCAGACCCAGCGCCAGGCTGGCGGCGGCGCGTTCCCCTTTTAGCGCCTGTGCCAGTTCGCGGGCAACGGCCGTCCAGGGCACATCCTCTCCTTCATAGGCCAGATAGAGAACGGCCGTTTCCTGCACCCATTTGGCCGCTGCCGCTTGCGGCACTGTCGCCAGACCTGTGTCGCCGATGGGCAGCCACACCTGGGCCAATAGTTTGGGCGTTTTCACCACTTGCGGCGCGACAAAAATCAACGGCTGCGTTTCCAACGGCCCAACCTCAGCCCGCAGCACACGGTTAATCAATGGACGGCGCTCGATCAGACGCCGGGTTACTTTCGGATCGGGCGTTTGCGGTCCCACGGGCAGGGCGCGCTGCTGTACCGCCTGCGATAACGGCCGTACACCCAGCGCCGCCCAAACGCCCACCTCGGGCGCAGTGGGCGGCAGCAAAAAATCAGCCGCCGGGCCGTCTGGCCCACCGGCAAACTGCGCGACCAGCGCGGCGTCATCGGCCAGAAACAGATGCTCTGCTCGCACCAGCATGCCCCGGCTGTTGGGGATGGCGGCACGGCCGTGCAGCGGCGTCAGGTTGGCGGCGGTCGCTGCCGACTGCCAATACAGTTCGGCCAGCCGCGACCAGCAGCGCGTTACCTGCGCCAGCACTGTGGGGGGCAGCGGCGCATCCTGGTCGCCGGTTTGCTGGCTAATGGCAGCCAGCGCGGCCACCAGGTCGGCGGCGTCTGGTTGGCTGCGGACGCCCAGCCAGCGGTACAACGCATTGACGGCCCGGCTTTCTACCGGCTCGGCCACGTGGGCTTTGTCGCCTAACAGGGCAATCGTGTCGCGGTCGGTGTAAACGGCCGTAGCCGCTCGGAACGATCCGTCCAAACAGGCAACCAGCGGCAAGTGGGCCAGACGCTCTTGCAGTTCTTCGTCATCGCGCAGTTCGCCCAATCGTTCGGCCAGCAGGTGGGTCAGGCGGTGACGCGCATCGGAGGGCACGTCCGGGTTTTCGGCCAAAATACGCGGCATCACCTCTTCCACGTAGGTGAAAAAATCAAGCTCCGCCACGCCTAAATCCAGAAAAAACTGCCGCCGTCCGCCGACAGCTTCCAGGTCGATGAGACCGGCGAGTTTTAACGGGTCGGTGAAGCCGCCGGGAAGGTAGAGGTGGTTTAACGGCCGTAATTCACCATCCACCGGGCATAACGGCAGGCGGCGAATCTCACCGCGCAGTCTGGGGTCGTCGGCAAAGATTTCAATTTGCTGCCCTTCCAGCCAGCGGAACAGGCGGGCAATATCCAGCCGCCCCGTCTGCCAATCGGCCTGGAGTTGTTCCGGGGACGTGTTGGCCACTCGTTCGACTGCCTGCCGCGCGCCAAAGCGCGGCGCGAGACGCCCGGGGAACTGCTCCCTGGGTGTTTGGGGGTGCAGCCAGGGTACATCGGGGAAGAGCGCCTGGCTTTCGGGGGTTCCCTGGTAAACGCGGCCCGGCTTCTGCACGATCAGGTTGTCCGATAGGATGAGCGCGCAGGCAGCCAGGGCATTGAGGGCAGCTTCGCGGTCGGCGGCGTGAATGAGACGGCCGTACAAATCATCCAAAATGCGCCACAGGCTGAGCCAGGCGTCGAGGGTGTGCAGCGGCGGCGGGGCGTCGGCCAGGGCGGTGGGGCGTGTCAGGTCAAGCCGGGTCAGAGCGGCGGCGATGTCGGCAACTTGCAGGTCCGGCGCGCCGATCTCCGGGCGGCGCAAAAGCGGGAAAACGCCGCTCAGATCAGGGTGAACGAGGGGGATATTTAACCGGGCCAGCAGATCGGCAGCGGCGTTGTCTGGCTGGCGGCGATTGCTTTCGGCGGGAGTCCAGAGGCGTGTTTGGGGCGGCAGCGCCCAGGTTTGGTGGACGGTATAGATGAAGGGATGGGCGGCAAGGATGGGTACGGCCGTTTGCCAGAACTGCGCCAGTGGAGCGGGGGCGTCGCCCTGGTCGGCTAATTCCCGGGTGTAGGCTGTTTGCTGCAAAAGCTGCCACAGGCTAACCGGCGACAATGCGTCGCGCAGTTCCGGCAGCGCTGCGGCCAATGTTTCGGCGGCGCAGGTGATGGCAGCCTGGTTCCAGGCCGCCTGATACCCGCCATCAAAGTGGATGCGCTTACGGTCGGTGGTGGGAAAGAAGTCGGCGCTGATGTGCAGGGAAAGGGGGATGGTGGTGGCGGTGGGCAGTCCGGCAAATAGACGGCGGGGGCCGGCCATGCCGGTTAACGGCAGGGCAAGATGGATGGCGCTGCGGCGGGCGGCTTCGATTTGCCAGGGGAATTGGCTGCGTAGCTGCTCGGCGGCGGCGTTAAAGCTGCCGCTGAACAGGAGCCAGGTTGCGCCGGAGCCATCGGCTTCGTGAAGGGTGATACGGCCGTTGTCGTTTTGCCTGCGGGTGATGCGCCGGAGGAGTTTGCCGGACCGGGTGACTTCCAGGGTGTGCAGCCGTTGCAGGAAGAGCGCGGCCAGACCAATGGCTGTGCTGAGTTCAGCGGCGATGTCGTCGAGTTGGTCTGGTTGGATGGCGGAGAGGCGCAGGGTGCGGCGCACGGCCGTTTGTGGGTCGAAGGCCCAGGGCAGGCGAAAGCGTGTGCCGTCGGTTTCTAGCTGTCGCTCGACGATGCGCTGCTCGGCTGGAGCGTCGGGGTTGATGGTCCAATGACGGCCGTTGGAAAAGATTTCCGGCCGGTCGGTGATCTGGTAGACGGCCAGGAACCCGAGGCCAAACGCGCCGGTGACGCCGCGCTCTTCCCGTTTGCCGCCGCTGGCGATGGTTTGCAGGCGGGCAAAGTCCAGGGGGCGAAAGACGCTGTCGTTTTCGACGATCAGGGCGTCGTCGTTGACCTGGAAGCGCAGGGTGGTGGGGGTGAAACGGCCGTCGGCATCTTCCGGCGCATCGTCGGCGTTTTGGATCAGTTCGTAGGCCAGGGTGGGGATGCCCTGCATGTCGCGCAGTTGGGCTTCCAGGAAGCCGAGGTAATGGACATCTTGCGGTTTGTAAGTGAAATCGTCGGTCATGGTGGGTGGTCCTTGATACGGCCGTTAGGAATGTGAATTAAACAGCTTGCAGACCTGAGATTGGCGATTGGCGATTGAACCGGTCTCTGGCCTGCCGCAAGGTATTCAATCCATGGTCCTCAGTGTAATGCGATTTGGTCAATTGCTCAACAATCTGCGCCAAAAGCCAGTTCCCAGGGCTATTGTATAGGAAAAGAGGCCTACTTCTGAAGAAGCGGCCCTGGCGAGATATATAATGATGGGGTTCAAATGGTCAACGCTTTTTAACAAGTGGCGCTTTTTCAGGCTCCCCAAAAATCGTGGCGTTTTGTCTCTGAAGCGAAACAAACAAACAACTCAAAACATCAAGACCCTAAGGGTTTGCCTGGAAAGATTAAGTCATTTGGGCCTAAAACCCTTAGGGTCTATGCAGACCCGAAGGGTTTGGAAACCTGAAGGGTGGCATTTTATTAATTTAGTGAGGTGTATTTCAGGAGGTAGTAGATGAACGTATCGTTCAAATTTCGGCAGAAGAAATGGTTTCACCTTGTGATGTTGTGTGTGAGTGTTGTGTTGTTATCGATCACTGTATTTTCTCTGGCGGCGGCCGGGCCTGAGGCTGCGCCGGAGAGCATCAATGAAACCCCATTTTTCGCGTTAAATGGGACCATCAACCCCAATGCCTCCATCGCGCCAACGTTTTATCAGTCGTCGGGAAACCGGGCAGCCAATTTCTCTTTGACTGTATCGTCGGGTAATGCGCCCATTCAACTGCAAATCCGAAATGCCGCTAATGTGGTGGTTTGGGACCACACGGTGCAGGTCGGGGAGACAATTTGGGGCAATGTGACGCTGACGCCGGGCGTGAATACGTTTGCCCTGACTAATCCGGGCAGCCAGGCGGCCGGATTCAGTTTGAAATTTTTTGATTTACCGGCCACGCCTTACACATGGACCGGCAGCGCCGCGCCTGGGGGCATAAACAGCCAGGCGCAGCTTATTTTTCCGCAAAGCGGCTTGTATACGTTTAATTTTGGCGTTAACGTGGACGGCCGTTACGAATTCACCCTCGACAATGATTACATTCAAAAGACAGTCAGCAGCGCCACGCAAGTTACGTTCTATGTCCCTGCCGGCGCTCATTCCCTGGGCATTGTCCAGAGTACGCTGGGTGGTTTTGTGAATTGGACGGTGGGAATTGGGTATGCGGGAACGGCCGTTAACACCCTGCCTTACAACAAATCCGGCGCCCAAATCAACGAAGAGTGGCTGCCTATCTTCCTGGCCGCCCCGGCGCAGGTTAACATGGTGGTCACCGCCACCGGCGCTCCGGGCGACAGCCTGCACGTGGAGGTGAACGAAAACACGCTGAGCGCCGCCGCCAATCAAACGGTGCAAACCGGTGAATCGACCTGGCTGACCTTTGATTTGCCTGCCGGACAAAGCCTCATTCACCTCACGGCCAGCGGCGGTCTTGTCAGTTATAACCTGACGATAGATGCGCTGCCAACGGCCGCCTACACCTGGCTGGGGGAAGCCAACGCCGGCGGCGCAAACAGCAAAGCGCGCCTGCAGTTCCCGACGGCCGGATTGTATACTTTTGATTTTGCCGTGAACGGCCGTTACCAGTTCCTCTTAGAAGTGGACGGCGCGAGCTATATTCAAAAAACCGTGGAAACCGGCAGCGACGATGTGGTCTACTACGTTCCGGCCGGCGCCCACCTGCTGACGCTGGATCAGGACACGGCGCTGGGCGCGGACTGGAGCGTGGGCATCACCCTGCTCAGCGCAGGAAGCAACAGCCTGCCATACACCCAAACAGGTGGTCACCTTGGCGGCGTGGGCAACGATTTCAGTCAGGAATGGCTGCCGCTGGCTCTGGACGCAACGGCCGTTGTGAACTTAAGCCTGGACCTGACCGGCAGCGCCGCCGACGACCTTGTTCTGGAAGTGTACCAGAGCGGCAGTACAACCCCGGACTTTGTTTCCGCTGCTGTGATGGGCAACGAAAAGGCCTGGTTCACGTTTGATCTAGCCGCCGGAGCCAACCGGATGCGCTTACGCGCCATCGGCAACACCGGCCCTCTGGCTTACCATCTGGAGGTTAAAGCTGTGCCCAGCGCCGCTGCCGCCGGTTGGAGCGGCTTCTCGCTGGCCAGCGGAACCAACTCCGTCGTCATGGTCAACTTCCCGACCACCGGCCTGTATCACTTCACGCTCAGCGCCGCAACTGGCTTTGCCAATCTGGTTTTGGATGACGCGATGCCCGTAGGGCGCGCCCCGCAGGCCAACTCTGATGTGGGTTATGACATCGAGGTTACGGCCGGTTTGCACGAAGTGTTTGTGTTGCAAGACCCTGCCTATGCCGCCACCAGCTGGTCGGCGTCTATTCATGCGGCCACGGCCGGCGAAACCTTCTTTGTGTTCGAGGGTACGCTGGCTCCCGGCGAATCGGTCGCCCCGGAGTATACTGTCCCCAACGGCACGTTGGACTTCAACTTTGCCCTGGCTGTAACCGGCGCAGATGTTGGCTTGACTATTACCGATGGCAGCAGCGGAATTGTCTGGGATGACAGCGCGCTGGACGGCGAAACGGTTTGGGGCACGGGCACACTTACAGGTAAAAACATCATCCACCTGACGAATAACGGCGCGGCCAGCGCCACGATTTCGCTGGTGTTTTACCATCTGCCCACGGCCGCTTATACCTGGGATGGGTTGGCTGCGCCCACCGGGGCCGAAAGCCACATCCGGCTCATTTTCCCGCAGGATGGGTTGTATACGTTTGCGGCGGGTGTGACCAACGGCCGTTACCAATTCCTGCTCACACTCGATGGCGACGACCACATCCAGAAAACGGCGGAAAGCAATACCAGCGTCACGTACTTTGTGCCCGCCGGTTTGCACGACCTCGCCATCTGGCAAGATTCTGCCGCCGGAGCCAATTGGGACCTGAGTATCTCGGCCGTTGGGGCCGCCAACGACAGCCTGCCCTACGAAAAAACGGGCGGCAATTTGGGCGGCGCGGCCAATGACTTTACTGAAGAATGGCTGCCCCTTCACCTGGGACAGGATACGTCTGTGAATATGTCTGTGTCGGTTGCCGGCGCGGCCGCCGATTCGCTGCTGGTTGAGGTGCAGGATGGCAGCGGAGCGGTGTTGGACAGCCTGGAAGTGTTTGGCCTGGAGACCGCCTGGAGTACGCTAGACCTGACGGCCGACGCGCGTATACGCCTGACGGCCGTTGGCAACACTGCGCCGCTTGCCTATGAGATAGCCATCGCGGCGGTGCCAGAACCGGATACCGATTGGGCGGGCATCAGCGCCGGCAATGGCGCGGCCAGCCATGTGCGCATCCACTTCCCCACGGCCGGTTTGTACACCTTCACCCTGGGCCAAAGCGCCGGGCGTTACCAACTGCTGGTAAACGATGAATTTATCCAAAAGACGGTGGAGGGGGATACGGCCGTTACTTACTTCGTGCCCGCCGGAACCCACGATATCGTCATCGATCAGGACAGCGCTGTGGGCGCGACCTGGGATGTAGCCCTCACCGGGCCGACCGCGACCGCCGATACGCTGCCTTACCAGAAGATGGGCGGCGAATTAGGCGGCGTGGGTAACGACTTTAGCGAGGAGTGGCTGCCTATTCACGCCGGCGCTGAAGGATTGGTGAACCTGGCGGTGACCATTACCGGCGCAGCTGCCGACGCGGTGCGCCTGGAAGTTTGGGACACAGTCACCGCAACCATGACGCTTCCGGCCGTTTACGGCACAGAAACAGTCTGGTCGGCCTTCACGCTGCCCGCCGATGCGCGTTTGCGTCTGGTAACGGACGCGGCAAACGGCGCAGCCATCAGCTACGACCTGGAGATCGGCGATGTGCCGCAGCCAACCTACGCCTGGTCGGGTGTTTCCCTGGAAGATGGCCTGAACGCCAACATCCTGGTGGACCTGGACCTTTCCGGCACGTACCAACTGGCGGTGGTGCTGGATGAGGGATTCACGAACTTTGCCATTGATGCGTATCCGCCTGCCCGAATTGCCAACGGTTCCAGCTACACGCTGACTTTTTCTCGACCGGCGGGTTTGTACAGCTTCACCAGTATACAGTCGGCCGGTTATCCGGTGACAAGTTGGGCGGCGTCGCTGAGTTTGCTGTCGGCGGAAGCGCCGGAAGTTACGGCGATTTCGCCGGAGTCGATGACCGTAAGGTCGGAAACGGCCGTTACCATCGACGGCAGCAACTTCATGGCCGGCATTGCCGTGGAACTGGTGAATGGCGGCGTTACCTATGATCTGACCGACGTTTTAGTTGTTTCCGCTACCCAACTGCTGGCCAACGTACCCGACATCGCCCAGGAAGGAACCTACGACCTGCGCGTCACCAATCCCGATGACCAGACGGCCGTTTTACCCGGCGCGTTCACGGTCTTTGGCGCAGTGCCGGTGGTAGACAGCATCACGCCGGATGTGGTGAAGGCCAATATCCCTACGGCCGTTACCATTAGCGGCAGCAGTTTCCTCAACGGCGCGACGGTGTCACTGGTAAGCGGCTTAGATGAGTATGCGTTGGGTAATGTGGTCGTTGTGTCGATGGGGGAGATCACGGCCGTTGTACCTGCGGGCATTCCCATCGGCAGTTATGACGTTGTCGTCACCAATCCCGATGACCAAAGCGGCCAATTAACGGCCGGGTTGGTCATTGTGCCTCATCTCTTCTTCTTGCCGGTTGCGATCAAGTAATGGACTTAGACCCCACGGGTTTTACAAACCCTGGGGGTCTTTACAAAATGGTGACGACGCCGCTGCTGCCATCCACGCGAATGCGTTGGCCGGAATGCAGCAGCGTCGTCACCTTATTTACGCCGACGACGGCCGGAATGCCGTACTCCCGCGCCACCACGGACCCATGCGTCATCAGCCCGCCCACTTCCATAACCAGACCGCCGGCCGCCAGGAATAACGGCGTCCAGGCAGGGTCTGTGCCCGGACAGACGAGTATTTCGCCGGGCGTTAATTGTTCGGTGTGTGGGTTGAACACCACGTGGACAATCCCTTCAACAACCCCCGGTGATACCGGGCTGCCAATCAATTGACCATCGCCGGCAACGGCCGTAACCTTGCCCACTCCTTCATAAAAAGCCGTCCCATCGCTCATCAGCAGGCGGGGGATGAGTTTGCGGGTAGTTTCGCGGGCATAACCGGCGCGGCGAGCGGCCACCACAGCCTGCCAATCCCGCGCCTCTCCGGCGGCCAGGCTGTGCAGTTCGTCTATGGTCAGGAAAAAGAGATCGTCGGGCTGGGTGATAATACCGGCGGCGGCTAGTTGCCGGCCGCTGGCCAATAATCCTTCCCGCGCCATGCCCATGATGCGAATGGCCATGAATTTGGGCGCTTCCCGGCTGCCCACCAAGGCCCGAATCCGCCGCGCCAGAATGGGCAGCAGGTGCGCTTTGATGCGGCCGCCGCGTGTGGCGCGCACGGCCGTCGTCAATGGACCAATGGCTGCTTCCGCTTCAGCCGCGCCTCTGGCAAAAACTACGTCCGGAGCCAGGTTCGGATCATCCATGTGCAGGTAACTCTGCAATACTTGCATGATGTGCGCGGGGTTTTCGCGCCAGCGGGGCTGGCCAATGTCGATCTCCCCCAGCCCGCGCATGCCATAACGGGCCATAAATTGGGTAACGGCCGTTTGCGCCGCCAGAGGTAATTCCCCGGCCAGATACAACTGTGCCAGTTCCGCCGCTGCCTGGGAATCGAAAACGGCCGTGGCCGCCGGATCGCGGCGGATGGTTTGCGCAGTTTGCCACAACGTCAGGTCCATCTCGGTGGTGACGTTGTTCGGCAGGCCGCGCGTTAAAACGAGATAGTTGGGCGACCCGGCAGGCAAGTTTTCGGTGAGCATGCGCACCAGATTGAGCGACATCATGCCGCTGACAATGGGCGGCAGCAGCCGGGGCGCGAGTACCGGGAAGGTTTGGGAAATGACGCCTTCTGGGCCGTAAAACAGGGCCAATCGTTCGGCCAGCGTGCGGGCGGCTTCGTTCTTCTGGCGCACAGCGGCCAGGTGGGTTTCGATCTCCTGGCGGGCTTGTGCGGCCATCACCTCCGGTTGGCGCATAAAGGCGGCAACCTGTCGCAGCAGCGGCCCAAAAAACAGGCTCAGGCGGCGCACCGTATCTGGTTTGAACCAGTCCGGCGCGGGCTTGAGCCGGGGATCATCCCGCAGCACGCTCAGGACACTGGCGGCGTCGGCGTCGATCCAGGGCATGGCCCCGACCCATAGTTTGCGCCCCAGGGGATGGCGCATTAACGCAGTGATGTTGATCCATATCCGTTCGCCGCCCAGAAAGGCAGCGCGTTGGGTGTGTAAGTTTCGGTCGATGTCGAACAAACGCCCGGCGTATGTAACCAGGGAAAACAGCGTGTCCTGACCGAGCGGCGTAATCGGCTCCAGGAAACCTTGCACCGAGGCAAAGGAAAACATCACTTGCAGTTCGCCGGTTTCGGCGGCTGTCTGTATGGCTCTTTGGGGGACCGGGTAAAGCGAGGTGATGGGACGGGCCTGAAGGATGTAGAATTTGCCGCCAACCAGCGCCCACTCGATGTCTTGCGGACGGCCGTAATGCCGGGCAATACGCTCGCCAATCTCCGCCAGGATGACGGCCTGACCATCGTTTAAGACCCGCGCCGTGCGCTCTGGTCCGCTGAGGGTTTCGTGGCTGGTCCCGCCGCCGGGCAACGGCCGTATGGCCATCTGCTTGTCGGCAATCACCGTTTCGATTACGCGGTAGGTGCGCCGGTCCACCTTGTACAGGTCGGCGGAAACCAGACCGGCGACCAGCGCTTCGCCCAGGCCGTAGCTGGCGTCAATCGAGGCGATGTGGCGCGCGCCGGTTAACGGGTCGGCGGTGAACAGGATGCCGGATACCTCCGGCAGCGCCATGCGCTGCACCACCACCGACAGACTCACCTGGCGGTGGTCGAAGTTGTTCTGCAGGCGGTACAAAATTGCCCGATCGGTGAAGAGCGAGACCCAGCAGTCGCGCACGGCCGTTAACAAGGCCTCCTCCCCGCGCACATTCAGATAGGTGTCTTGCTGCCCGGCAAACGAGGCGTCGGGCAGGTCTTCGGCGGTGGCGCTGGAGCGCACGGCGTAGGCGTGCTGCTCTCCTTCGGCGCGCCAGGCGGTTAAGGCGCGTTCGGCGACATCCGGCGGCACGGGGAGCCGCCCCAACTGCTGGCGCACTGCCTGCCCCACCTGCCGCGCGCGTTCCAGATCGCCGGGAGCGATGCTGTCCAGTTCGGCGAATAAGTCGGTGGTGTTGGCGGCGGCGAGGAAGGCGTGGAAAGCGGCAGTCGTGAGGCAAAAACCGGAGGGAACCGGGAATCCGGCGCGGGTCATTTCGCCCAGGTTGGCCCCTTTGCCGCCGACCAGGGGCAGGTCGTCTTTGCCGATGGCCGAAAATGGAAGGACGTAAGGTGATTGGTTGGACATGTGTACCACAGACTCCATTGTTCCAAAGGATTGTGAATTAAACAACTTGCAGAACTGAGATTGGAGATTAGAGATTAGAGACTGGTTCAATGTCCAATCTCTAATCTCCAATCTCCTGTAGGTTTTTAATCTGCGTACCTAAATCCGGTAAAGGTTTCGATGGCCAGGCAGGTATCGGCCAGGGCTTGGGCAAAATCAAGGCGCGACGCATACAGGCGGCAGGCGTCGGCCACGGCCGTATCGCCCAGCAGCCGTTCTAACTTATGGGCCACGGCCCGCCCGTGGAACTTTTGCGGCGCCAGATAGTCGCCCACGCCCAACCGCTTCAGGCGCAGGGCGTTGTCGGGTTGGTCGTGGCTCATGGGCATGACCAGCATGGGGATTCCGGCGGCCAAACCCTGGGCCATCGTGCCTACGCCGCCATGAAAGACCATCGCGGCCACCTGGGGCAAGGCCTGGCTGAAGGGCAAATAAGGAGCATAACAGACGCTTTCCGGCAGATGGGCCGGAATATGTTCGGCATGGGCGGAGACGAAGAGGCCGCGCCGGTCCAGGCGTTGGCACGCTTCCAGGGCTGCCTGGAAGAACTGCGCCCCGTGGGTCATGGCTGAACCGGGGGTAAAGAGGATGGGCGGACGGCCGTTAGCCAGAAAATCGCGCACCTGTTCGGGGAACGGCCGTGCCGCTTCTCGCTCGAAATGGATAAAGCCGGTCAGCTTTGTGTGCGGCGGCCAGTCGGGTTGGATGGGGGCGTACCAATCGGGGAAGAGACCCAACACCAACTGCGTGGAATGCATCCATTCATGAAACACCCGCCGGATAGGCGGCAGGTCTAATTCTGCCCGAAAGGCATTCAGCTCCGGCAGCAAGATTGGGTCGATAAAGGCGCGATCGATCAGGCGGAACCAGCCGCGTCTTAATGGCAGCGGCAGCTTATCGAGCGGGAGCATTGGGCCGGTGACCGGCGGTTGGTAAGCGCTGCGCAATACGACCGCCTGCAAATGGGCTGAAATCATGGGCATGCCCAACTTTTCCTGCGCCAGCCGCGCGCCAAAAGCGAGTGATGGAGCTACGACGACGGTTTGCTGCGGGTCGAAGTCTTGGAGGAGGGTATATAACCGCCTGGCAGCGGGCAGGAGAAACTGTTGGGCGACAAAGCCAAACGCTTTGGTGGGATGCCAGAGCAAAGGATCGTCGATGGCTTGTTGGTATTCTGCGGCGGAGGCGAGTGGGAGGAAGCCCAGTCCCATCTGCTCGATGAGTGGTTGGAAGTAGGCGCTGGTAATGATGGTGACGTGGTGGCCGCGCGCTTGCAGGCCGCGCCCCAAACCAATCACCGGATGCACGTCACCGGCGCTGCCGATGGTGGGGAGTAGGATGTGGGGGTTCGTTTTCATGATGGTTTACCTGAAACCCTTGGGGTTTTGATCGCTTGCTATTAACCGGTAGAAAACCCCAAGGGTTTTGCGTGATAGAAAACCCCAAGGGTTTTGCGTGGTTGAAGTCGTATGGTGGCGATCAATAAACCCTTGGGGTTTTGATCGCTTGCTATTAACCGGTAAAAAACCCCAAGGGTTTTGCGTGGTCGAAGTCGTTTGTTAGCGATCATGAAACCCTTGGGGTTTTGGCCGGCGCAGGGGATCGCTGCGGGTAAGCCAGAGCCACGGGAGCAGGGGCGCTAGGCTGCCCAGGCCCAGGAGCAGGGTTAACCCGCGCGGGCCGAGGCCGGTATGATCGAGCAGCAGACCGCTGACCCAGACGGAAAGGGACATGGCTAAGGTGAACAGGGCGAAATCCAGGGCGAAGACGCGCCCCAGGTAATGATCGGGCACGCGCAGCTGCAAGATGACGCTGCTGTAGGTCCAGTTAATCGAACCGCCCATATGGCGGATGAGCATGGCGACTAGGGCGATGGGCAGGCTGGGCGCCCAGCCAAAGAGCAGCCAGCCCAAAGCAACGATGACAAAGGCGGCGGCGATGCTGTTTTGCAGGGCGCGCATGGTCCCGGCGTGCAGGCGATTGGCCAGCAGGGGACCAACCAGCGCCCCAATCCCGGCGGCGGCGTAGAGCAAGCCCAGAGACAGCGCGCCGTCTTTTCCATAGGGGAAGATGTGGGCGGCGTAAACGGCGATCATAATGTCCGGGCTGCCGATTTGGGTGAAGGCTTTGACGGTGGCCGTGAGGGCGGTGCGGGGATGGCCGCGTACATAACGGAAACCGTCTACCATATCGCCGAAGCCGCTGCTTTCGCTGCCGGTGGCGGCGGCGGCGCGCTGGCGCACGATGCGCCAGATGAATAGGGCGGAGAACAGGAAAGAGATGGAATCGATCAGGATTGCGACGGGGACGCCAAACAGCCCGGTGACGATGCCGCCCAGGGCTGCGCCGACGGCCAGCATGGTGGACCAGGTTATGCTGGACAGGGTATTGGCGGCCAGGATTTCATCGCTGCCCTGGACGAGGCTGGGCAGGATGGCCGCGCGGGCCGGTTCAAAAAAGGCAGAGATGGCAAATTGCAGGATGGTGAGGACGTAGATGAGCCAGGC
>JAKQCM010000284.1 GCA_029559155.1 Chloroflexota bacterium | reverse complement strand
TGAGGGGGCTGGTCGCAGTTTAATCCGGCGGCTTCGATGACTGCGCAGTTGCGCTCAAAACCGAATACGCCGGTGAAGGCGGATAGGCCATAAATTTGGCCGTTGTACTCCGCCGCTTTATATGTACCGGGAATCAGATCTGTTTCTATGTCCCCGATGATATCGTCCAGAGGAACCAGGGCGCCTAATTCGGCAAAATTTTGGAAATAATTTTCTCCCACCACAATATCTGGCGCGGTCCCGGCCAGTAAGGCGTTAAATAAATTTTGTCGCAAGGTCTCGTCCCAGCCGTGATACTCAATGTTGACCGTAACTCCAGGGTGTTCTTTTTCGAACTGTTCCTTCAAGTACAGCCCATATTTGCCGGCATTTTCAGGGTCCTGGCTCATGGCGTTGTAGGTAAAATACTCTGCCCACACGACTAATTGAATCGGCTCATCGGTAGAGGATGTCATTTCTGGCGTGGTGGGGGGAGAGGTGGCGGGAGGAACGGCCGTTCCTGAAACTTGACCAGCGCCAGATTGTCCGCTACAGGCTGCCAAAATAATCATTACAACGGCCGTTGCACTCAGTCTTAACCACAAGCCAACCTGATACATGACCTTATCCTTCCATCCTACCTGGGTAATTCAGCAAAGGTTTTGCCGATGACGAATTACCCGGAGGGCCTGTCTTACGAATTAAAGTAGAGGGCTGAGCCCATGCCCTGCCTGGACCACCTGGACCCGCCCCATCTACCTGCTGCGCATTGTACCACCGTCGCCCTCGGAAAGCAGTGGGATTGTCTTTCTTTACCACCCATTTATTCAATCATTGGCACTGAAGTACTATGTGATTATACTAGTAATCAATAAAAATCTTTTTTAGCGAAAATTTGAAGTTCATATATTCAGGAGGAAATAAATTATGTCGTTAACTGCAAAAGAAGTTCAGCCTGCTGCTCCCTGGTGGGCAGTCCTCATCCAGGGCATTTCGGCATTGATCATCGGCATACTGCTGATCACCAATACAGCCATGACGACGATTGTTTTGGTACAGTTTATTGGCATTTACTGGCTCATAAGCGGTATTTTTTCCATCGTCAGCATCTTTTTAGACAATACAGCCTGGGGCCTGAAGCTCATCTCTGGCATTTTGGGTATCCTGGCCGGTATTGTTGTTATGCAGCATCCGTTATGGAGTCCTTTGGTAGTCGGCAAGGTCATTGTCATCATTTTAGGTCTCGAAGGGTTACTGATCGGCATCGTCAATATCATCCAGGCCTTTAAAGGCGGCGGCTGGGGGATTGGTCTTTTGGGCGTCCTGAGCATTATCTTTGGCATTATCTTGCTTTCCAACAGCTGGATTGCTACTTTCTCGTTGCCTTTGGTCCTGGGCATGTTTGCCATTATTATGGGCATTGTGACCATTGTGGCCTCGTTTCGTTTGCG
Organism: Chloroflexota bacterium; assembly: GCA_029559155.1. Lineage (GTDB taxonomy): Bacteria > Chloroflexota > Anaerolineae > Promineifilales > Promineifilaceae > Leptovillus. Next base: position 9,961 of record JAKQCM010000284.1, on the reverse strand, counting down.
TTAATAAATTTTGTTGAGTCTTAACCCTAGATAAAAGAGGTGGTTTATGAGCGACCCTACAATTGAACTGATTATTGCCGCTTTTAATGCGGAAGATGCAGCCGATGAAGCTTTGAAAGAATTGAAAGCCGCCAAAAAGGAAAAGCTAATTGGCATTGAAGCAGCGGCCGTTATTCGTCGTGACAAGAAAAATAAACTGCACGTGAAAGAAGTTGGCGAATTAACGACTGGAAAAGGCGCTGTTGGCGGCGCTGTTTTAGGCGCAGCCTTGGGTCTGTTAACCGGTGGAGCGGGTCTTGTTTTAGGCGCGGCCGGCGCGGCGATTGGCGGCCTGATTGGGAAGAAACAAGATATTGGGTTCCCCAACGAACGTTTGCAGCAGATTGGCGAGTCGCTCAAGCCGGAAACATCCGCTATTGTGGCCGTAATCGAGCACAAATGGTTGGCTCAATTAGAAGACGAATTGGCCGAGTTAGGCGCGGAAGTGATGACGGCCGCTATCGCGGCAGACATTGCCGAGCAGCTAGAAGCGGGTAAAGATGTGGCCTATTCGGCGCTTTCATCGGAAGAGGGTTTGTCGGCCAGCCGCACGGCCGTTGGCGAGAATGAAATCGAAATGTCCAACATTACCGCTACCGCTGAGGGTGTGGTCGTGTCGTCGGGCGTGGTTAACGAGGACGGGATGGCTGCCAGCGTGATGGCGATTGATGAGGACACGGCCGTTATCGGCACAATTGTAGCTCTGAATGATACCGGCGATTCATCCGAAGAGAGCGAAGAAACAGAAGCATAACATTCGCTGAACCAAACATTTTGCCACGCGGCAAAAGAATCAAGCCCTCGACCTGATTGATGATAGGAAGAGGGCTTTTTGCAAACGCGGCGCGTAGCCAAATGGATTAATGCTTCTAAGGAAAAGCGGTTGAACGGCCGTTTATTCTTGACAACCGGCGGCAAAAGATAGATAACTATCGTCGTGGAACCTCGCCAGATTTTGTACCTTTTTATCAACCCATAGTTAGGAGTAAATTATGAGTGATCTGATTGTTTTAGCGTTCGATAATCCTGATGGCGCCCGACAACTTCGCGATAAGTTGATTGAATTGCAGTCCCAACACATCATTAGCCTGGAAGACGCGGCTGTCGTCGTTCGTAAAGATGACGGTAAAGTCAAAGTCAAACAAGTTACCAGTCTAACGGGCGCCGGCGCTCTCGGTGGCGCTTTCTGGGGCATGTTGATCGGTTTGCTGTTTTGGATGCCCTGGTTGGGTCTGGCTATCGGCGCAGTAACCGGCGCATTGGCCGGAAAATTTTCCGACATTGGCGTCGATGATGCCTTTATTAAAGAAGTCGGCAGCACCATCGAGCCGGGCCATTCGGCCTTGTTTTTGTTGGTGCATGAAGCCACTGTCGACAAGCTGATGGACGAAATTAGAGACTTTAACCCAACGATTTTAAAGACATCCTTGTCCACTGAAAACGAAAACAAACTGCGTGACCTATTCAGTGGTCAGAGCGACGAAGAAGGGGAGTCGGCGGCTGAATAACCGGCTAAACTTGTTTTGCGGCCAGGTGTGGAGGGCTGGGTTCGGCACGATCCGTTGGCAGCCCTTCACACTTTGCCCGCCAGATGCGGTTTAGTCCAACAGGTTTCCTTTTCTCAGCCCGGGCACACGAACATCAGGGGGAGTATGAACACCAAGTCATCTATTGGTCTGGCAGGATTGGGCGTTATCGGCGCAGGCACGGCCGTTGCCTATCTTTTCCGCAAAACGATTTTCGAGAAAGCGTTAGATCTGCCCCCGGCGCATTACAAAGTAAGCGTTCAGTCGAATGTGCGCCTGGCTATGCCTGATGGCGTTCACCTGGCGAGCGATCTTTATCTGCCGCAATCCAAACGGCCGTTGCCCACCGTCCTTTTGCGCACCCCTTACGGCCGTGCCGGCGCAATGGGCTTGCCCATGGTCTTCATCTCCCAGCGCTTTGCCGAACGCGGCTATAACGTGGTTTGTCAGGATGTACGCGGCCGTTTCGGTTCCGAAGGGGAGTTCGAACCATTCGTTCATGAACAACAAGATGGCGGCGCAACCGTGCGCTGGATTGTTGGCCAGCCTTGGGCCGACGGGCAGGTGGGCATGTGGGGGCCAAGTTACCTTGGCTACGTACAGTGGGCCGCCGCTGCCGCTGATGGCGCGGTCCGGGCGCTCGCTCCGCTGGTTACCCAATCCAACATGGTAGACCTGGCGGACAATGGCGCGGCGTTAGACACCATTTTGCGCTGGGTTTTCATTACCGACGTGATGACGGAGGGCAAGACCATCACGCTTGGCCGCCTGCGCAAAATCTTGCAGCCAGCCGTTCAGGATCAATACCTGGCCGACGGTTTTATGCATTTGCCTATCAGTACGGCCGACGAAGTGGTTCTGAAGAAAAAAGTGCCCTTTTTCCGCACCTGGGTGGAACATTTTGGCAAAGAAAACGACCCTTATTTTGCTCAAGTTGATCTCAAACCGACCGTGACTCAGGTAGACGCGCCAGTTCACTTCATGGGCGGCTGGTACGATATCTTTCTGCCCGGCTTGTTAGACGATTTTATGCGGCTGCAAAACAGCGGCAAACGGCCGTATCTCACCATCGGCCCGTGGCACCATTTTAGCTTTGGCAAGCAGCTGCAAACCATCGGCGATACCCTCGCCTGGTTTGACGCGCATCTAAAAGACAACAAGGACGGCCTGCGTCCCAACCCGGTTCAGGTTTTTGTGATGGGCGCGGACGAGTGGCGCAGTTTTGACCATTGGCCGCCGCCGGCGCGGACAGAAAAGTTTTACCTGCTGCGCGATGAGACCGGCGACGGCCGTCTCACCCGCCAATCCCCACCCCCTGCCAATCCACCCGACCATTACCGCTATGATCCCGCCGATCCGACGCCCAATGCTGGCGGCCCGCTGCTGTCTCAGGCCGCCGGAGCAGTCGATAATCGCGCTCTGGAAAGCCGCCCCGATGTGCTGACCTTCACCACACAGCCGCTTTTCCGCGATCTGGAGGTGATCGGTCCGGTGCGTTTGCGTATGTATGTGCAATCGAGTACCCCCCACACAGACTTTTTTGGCCGGTTGTGTGACGTGCAGCCAGACGGCCGTTCCCTGAACATTTGCGATGGTCTGCTGCGCGTCGAACCCGGCTGCGGCGAGCGCCAGCCTGACGGCAGCCTGTGCCTGGAAATCGATCTCAGCGCGACCGCCCACCGTTTTTTGGTGGGTCATCGCATCCGGTTGCAGGTTTCCAGCGGCGCGCACCCACGCATTAGCCGCAATCTTGGTACCGGCGAGCCTGTGTTAACGAGCACGCGCATGGTTTCGGCTGATCAGACCATTTTCCATGACGCCGCGCATCCCTCTGCGCTGGAACTGCCCGTTTCACTTGATTGAAAACAACCCAACGTAGAAGAATCGAAGTTTCCCCGACTCCTTTAGATTCAGACTGGAGAGTGTTTCCCATGACTGTACACACAGACATTATTCAATTCCCAACGAAAGGCCACAGCGATATTTTAGACATTACCAACGAAGTCGTGATGTCTGTTCAGCAGGCAGGGCTGCGCAGTGGGACCGTCACCATTTTTTCGCCCTCGGCGACGAGCAGCGTAACGACCATCGAGCATGAGGCCGGCTGTTTACATGACCTGCGCCGGTTGTTTGATGAGATTGTGGACCCTGACCGTGATTATGCTCACAATGCCCGCTGGGGAGATGGCAACGGACACAGCCATGTGCGGGCGGCATTGTTGGGGCCGTCGTTATGTGTGCCGTTTGTGGACGGCCGTCTCACTCTTGGCACCTGGCAGCAAATTATTTTTATCGATTTTGATAACCGCCCACGACGGCGGGAACTGGTTTTGCAGATCATGGGCGAGTAGCGCAGGTTGCGCGCTACTCGCCCTTTATGCGACTTTACTGCCCGGTTAACTGCATCAGTTGGTCCAGGTCTAATTTCAGGGCGTCGATTTCCTCGCCGTAAGTGGCCCAATCGCCGTCACGCTGCGCCGCCTGCGCTGCCTCAAAGTGGTCGTTGGCGGATTGGATGAGTTGTTCGACGGAGGCGTCGGCTGGGAGGGGAACGGCCGTTGCCCCGGCTTCTGGCGTGGGGACAGCCTCCGGCGCGATGTCTTCAATCACAATCTGACCCGGTTCTTCGCCCAGGAGTGATTGCAATGCGCCGCTCAGTGTGACATCCATAGCGATCCGTGTGTCGGTGGCCACAATCACCCGTTTCAGTTCCGGCAGCGCGCTGGTGTCGGATAACAAATACACCGGTTCTACATACAAAAAGCTCGCGCCAATCGGAATCACCAACAAATTACCGCGTATCACCCGCGAGCCGCGCTGGTCCCACAGTGAAAACTGCTGCGAAATTTCCGGTTCCTGGTCGATGCGCCCTTCAACTTGCAAAGGGCCAAACACCAGCTCTTGTTTTGGCAGTTCGTACACCACCAGGTCGCCGTAGTTTGGCACGTCATTGCGGGCAGCCATCCAGGCGATCATGTTTGGTTTGCCCACCGGCGTCAATGGTTGAATCAGCAAGTATTCCGAGGCCACGTTGCCGGGCAGGGGCATGGTCACGTAATAAGGCTCCATCAACTGTTCTGCGCCATCAAAAATTTCTGTCGGCACTTCCCACAAATCTTCTTGATTGTAGAAAACGCGCGCATCGGTCATGTGGTATTTCAGATATTTTTCGGTCTGGATGCGGAACAAGCCTTCCGGATAGCGGATGTGGGAGACGAGATCCGCCGGCATGTTGGCCAATGGCTGGAAAAGACCCGGAAATGCGCTGTCATAAGCCTGAATAATGGGGTCCTGGGTATCGGCGATGTAAAAATTCACCGTTCCATTGTAAGCGTCGATGGTGATCTTGGCCGAATTGCGGATGTAGTTGAACCCGTTAGCGCCAAAGGTGGCGTAGGGGAATTTGTCGCTGGTGGTATAGGCGTCGAGAATCCAGATGAGACGGCCGTTCTCGTCCACCACGATATACGGATCCCCATCCAGCGTCAGAAACGGGGCGATCTTGGCTACGCGTTCCCGAATGGGCCGGTAAAGCATGACACCTGAGTTGTTGTCAATTTCGTTCGTCAAAACGACGTTCATGTCGGCCAGCCGCAGGGCAAACGCCAGCCGCTTGATGAATGAATCCAACGGCACACCGCCCGTGCCTGTGTACACCGATTCCACATTTTCGTTGCCGCTGGGGTAGCTAAAACTTGGCCGATTGCTGTTTACATACACTTCGTCGCTCATCAATTCGCCAAAATAAATTTCCGGCTGCGTGATCTGAATTTCAGGCACGTTGCTTTTCGGTGGAATGTCTTGTATGTAAAAGGTGGGCTGGCCGTCTGGCGTTACCTGATCCACCGGATTCATCACCAGGCCAAACCCGTGCGTAAATTCCAGATTGCGGTTGACCCAGGTCGGATTGCTCAGATTGGCTTTGTTGAGTTCACGCACCGCCAGCATCACCTGGCGCGTCTGCCCATTGATCTGATAGCGGTCAATGTCGATTTCACCAAATTGGTAATAGGGACGCAGCGCCTGAAGCTGCGTGTAGGTGTCATGGAGCGGCCGATAGTCCCACAGGCGAATGTTTCGTAAAATGGCCTCTGCTTTGGCATCGCTTAATACTTCCTGATCAAGCACGGCAATTTCGCTGAATGGCTGCGAGTTCACCTGATCTAAATTGTAGGCCAGGCGGGTAAAGTTGATGTTGTTGAGGATATACGGCCGTTCTCGTTCCAACTCGTTCGGCTCTACGGCATAACGCTGGAGCAATGCCGGGTACAACCCGCCCAAAACCACCACAGACAACAGCCATAAGCCGCCGGTGATGAGTAACGGCCGTAAATTGAAGCGGAAATAGGTATACAACGCCGCCACCGCCGCCAGACTCATAAACAACATCTGCGCCCGCAGCGCCCACAAAGTCGCATTCATGTCCGTGTAGGTTGCGCCAAATACCGCGCCGCCCGGCGAATACAGCAGGTGGTAAATATCCAGCCAATAACCAACCGCCCACACGCTTAGCAGCAGCGTCAGCAGCAGCGCCACATGTTTGCGCACATAGGGGATGTGCTGCGGCTTCCAGCGCCCTTGCTGAATGTCCGGTAAATTGTTCCCGGCGTACAGCAGCGCCACACCGGCCGTCGTCATAAACAGCAGCGACCCCAGCCACCCCTGAATCAAATCGAATATAGGTAAAGCAAACAAATAAAAGCTCACATCCTGATTGAAGATCGGATCGCTGACGCCAAAAGGCACACTGTTCAAAAACAGCAAAAATTGTTCCCACTGCGCCGACAAGCTGGAGGCAAAACCGAGCGCTAAAAAGATGGCAAACCCGGTAATCACCCACCGCGCGCCGGGGATTTTCAGAAGCTGCGGCTGCATCGGCGGCGTGTTGCGAATCGCTCGCTGGCGCGCCAGATGCCAGTTGCCCCATAACAATCCTAAAGCCACCAAAAACCCGATCACAAATAGGGCAATTTTCCAAACAAATTGGGTTAACCAGACAGATTCGTAGCTCATTTTTTGGAACCAGAGCAAATCGGTGTAGGTTGTCACTATCCAATTGAAGCTGATAATCAACAGGAAAATAATGGCCAATATCCACAGCGTGCGGTTTGGTCGTGGCGGTTCAGTTGGACGATCTGGTCGTGGTGGAAAGGGGGGTCGTTTATCGTCGTCGTTTTCGGTCCCGTAATCCCAGCCCGCATCGCGCATCGCGCGGCGAAATACTTCGGGGATATCGTTTGGGTCGCGGCTCATGTAATTTCTCCAGGCTAACTAGATTGAAAAATGGTATTCATGGCGGGTAACGGGTCGTTCGTGGCTGGCAGCCGGTCTGCGGTACCCGCCATGCGCTGCTGGCCACATCACAATTATCCCACAAATCGACAGTCTGGGCTTATCGGGGAGTGTTACTTCATTGTTTTCTTAGCCATTCGTGGTTTTGTCTGCAATTTTTTTACGACCCACAACAACCACAACGGCCGTCTCAATCCCCGCCATGTCTTTTCCGCCTGTTCATCTTCCTGGACCGCTTCTGGTGACCGATGGGCATACCGGCGCGAATTAAACAAATCTGTCAGGCACACGACGTCTGAATTGATCCGTGTCACCAGATGGGCCAGACGTCGGTGCCGGGCGAAATTTCCCAGCTGTTCTTGCAGCGCCGTACTGAATTCAGACGGCGTCTGGCTGCCTTGCGCCGGTTGGTCCAGCCGTTTTGCCTGCTCTTGCAAACGGCCGTACACCGCCACCACCTCGTCTTGCCTGCTCTTGTTCGCCTGCCGACTGCGCCGCCGCCAGACCCACAGCGCCAGGGCCAGCAGCCCCACAACCCCTGCTCGCGCGGCAATGATCAACCAGGACGGCCGTACGACGGCCGGTTCTCGTGGCGGCACGGCCGTGCTGGGGAAAGTAGGTTCATCGAAGCGCGTGTCGGCAGCGGCGAACGGCCGTTCTCCCTCATGAGGGCTGGCAAATGCGGCCGTCGGCTCAAACTCTACCCAGCCGTACCCGGCAAAATAAATCTCGGTCCACGAATGCCCGTCTAGCTGCCGGATGGTTTGTGCGCCGGTTTCATCCGGCGGCTGCGCCAGGTATCCCACCGCCAGCCGCGCCGGCAGGCCCAGACTGCGGGCCAGTACAGCCATCGCCGAAGCGTAATAATCACAATACCCTGTCTGCAAATCAAACAAAAAATAATCCACCGGGTCTTGCTCCGGCGGGGGCGGGGCTACATCCAGCGAATACGGGTATTGGCGCAAAAAACGCTCCAGAGCCAGCGCCTGATCGTAGGGGTTGGGCAGGTTCCCGGCGATTTCCTGGGCCAGCGCCGGGATGCGTTCGGGTAAACCGGGCGGCAATTGCGTGTAGCGAGCTAGGATTGTAGGAGGTACGTCGGCTACGGCCGTGGCGCGCAGGGCCGAAGCGCTGGCTGTTGTGAGGCTGGAAACGGCCAGGTATTCCTCCGGCGCGCCTTGCACCCGCGACAGATCGTCGCGCCCGCGCCAGAGGGCTACTACGGCATGGTCGAAGCTCACCGGCAGGCCCATTGTGTACCGGATAAGGCGGTTGTCGTACTGCCAAAACACGGTTTGCCGGATGGGGGTTTGTCCGGCGGTGGCGGGCAGGGGGATGGGCTGCCCGGCGGCGAATGGTTCTTCTCGTTCCTCGGACAATGCCCAGCCGCGCCCTGTGTACACGTTGTAGCTGAGGGCGCGCCAATGCGCGCCGCGCATCATGTTGGCCGTGGCCGGCAGCCATTGGCCGTTGGTTCCGGCGATTTCTACCGTCGCCGTCATGACCACCTGCGCCTGGAGGTCTGGCGGCGTGCCCAGCAAATAGGTTCGCGGCAGGAGTCCGCCGCCGCCCGGCGCGCCGGGACTGCGCCCCGCCTGTCGTGGCTGGTTGACGCCGCCAAACGCACTTTCGAGCGTATCTTCAATTTCGGCGACGGCCGGTTGGCTGCGAAATGCTTCCACCAGTTTGGTCAGGCTGAAGGCGGGCAAGGTCATGGACAGGGTGAGTAAGCTCATGGCAATGCCCCCGCCCAGCAGCAGCAGTTCGAGCCGAATTTCTGATGAATAATCAATGCTCGCCTTTTGCCAGCTTTCTTCCATCTCGGTGTAATGGACGAGCGAAACCAGAAAAACCGCCAGACCGACAAATATGGCCAGCCACCATAATTCGGCCAGGCCGAAATAGTTGTTGACGGCGAGGGCAAACCCCAAAACGGTCAGTCCGATTAACGGCCGTCGCTGGCGAAACGTTACCCAGGCTGTGTAGGCGGCTAAGAACCAGCCGCCCAAACCCAGCCCCAGAGCAAAGCCCACAGTTTCCTGGCTGCGGTTGCCGCCGATCACGGCGATCGCCCAACCGGCCAGCCGGTCGCTGAACAGAGCGCCGTTTTGCCGCCAGTAATCGACCGCCGCCCACCAGCCTTGCCGCCAAACGGCCGTTGGCGGCAGCAGATTCGCCAGGTAACTCATTGTCACCAGGAGGCCATACAGCGTCAGCAGCGTCCAGGCAAAACGCGGGCTGATGGTTCGTTTGGCCAACAGTATGCCCAACAGCAGGCCGGGAACGGCCGTCGCCATGACCACAGCCGATTCTGGAACCCAGTTCACTTCTTGCACAGCCCCGATCAGGCAGGCCACCAGTGCCACAACTACCGCCAGCACCAGCCAGCCCTCTCTGGGGCGGAAGCGTTTCCAGGCCCAAACGATCGTTTCAGCAACCATGAGAAAAATCCACTCTTACGTTCCTAAACCCTGGTTGGGTCAGCGTTTGTTACCCTCTTCCAGAGGGTTGTGAATGGTGATGACACGGCCGTGCGGCGTCACGCGAAAATCCCAAAAACCGCGCCGTTCATGCTCTTCCAGCGGTTCGCCAATGTCCCCCTGGCGAATGATGTATGCGGCAAAACCGAGTTGGCGAATGGCGGTGCGCAGTCCTTCGCTGCTGCCATCGCCGCCAAAACTGGGCCGATCGAGCAGGATGACGCTGCCCTGCACGCCGCTGCGTGTCAGGTTGTGCAGTTGGGGCAGCCAGTCGGCGGTGCCATTGGGGGTGATGATGACGGCCGTGCTGCCCCGCCGCGCCAAATAGGCCAGATCGCGCAGGGCCACGCCCAGGTCTACGTCGCCGTCGGCGTTTACCAGGGCCAACGCTCGCAGCAGCCGCCACTGTTGCCCTTCGCCTTGCCCCGGGGTGACCACCTGCGGGTGTTGGCCATAAGCCGCCAACCCGGTACCCCGATTGCTGCGCAGCACGCGCGCGCCAATCGAAGCCGCCAGCAGCACCGCGTGTTCCTCGGTGCCCATCGCGCCATCGCCCAACTGCGCGGCGGCTTGCATGTCCAGCACCAGCCACAGATCGCCGGCCATGTCCAGGTCAAACTCGCG
>JAKQCM010000271.1 GCA_029559155.1 Chloroflexota bacterium | reverse complement strand
CGGCCACCATCCAGCACGATATGTCCTTCTTCGACGAACATCCCTCAGGCAAAATCGTCAGCCGCATCACCTCCGATACGCAAGATTTTGCCGCGACGGCAACCCTGACGATGAGCTTGCTCAGCCAGGTGCTGCTTATTGTCATCATGACAAGCTGGCTGTTTAGCATCAACGTCTGGCTGACCCTGTTGTTGATTGGCATGTCGCCGCTGGCGATAGCTATTGCCCTCAGTTTTCGTAAAATCGCCCGCAGGGTTACGCAAAATGCCCGCCGCGTCACGGCCACCATCAATGCCCAAATTCAGGAATCGGTGAGCGGCATCACGGTGGCTAAAGGGTTTCGCCAGGAAATGGCCATTTACACCACCTTCGACGAGAACAACAGGCTGGGTTACATAACAGGCGTTCAGCGCGGGCTGACGTTGGTTTCGATTTTCCCCATCATGGGGTTGGCGTCGGGATTGGGCACGGGGATGTTGATTTTTGCCGGTGGATTGGCGACGCAGCCAAACTCGGCGCTGGCTGGTTTTACCGGCGGCATTACGGCTGGCGAGTGGTATTTGTTTATGCAGGCGGTGGGGTTTTTCTGGTGGCCGATGATGAATGTGGCTTCGTTTTGGAGCCAGTTTCAGGATGGGCTGTCGGCGGCGGAGCGCACGTTTGCCCTGATAGACGCGGAAGCGAAGGTGGTGCAAACAGCCGTTACACCCGTACCCCGGTTAAACGGCCGTCTCCAATTCCAGCACGTGGGGTTTAGCTACACCGATAAAGAAACGGTGCTGCCCGATTTTTCGCTGGAAATTGCCGCCGGCGAGACGGTGGCTCTGGTTGGGCATACCGGCGCGGGTAAAAGCAGCATCGCCAAGCTCATTACCCGCTTTTATGAGTTCCAGGCGGGCGAAATTTTGGTCGACGGCCGTAACATCCGCACCCTGGACCTGGCTCAATACCGGCAGCAAATTGGTCTGGTTCCTCAGGAACCTTTCTTGTTCGATGGCTCCGTGCGCGACAACATTCGGTATGGCTTGCCGCAGGCTACCGACGAACGCGTCGCCTGGGCCGCCGCCCAAATTGATGAAGGCAATTGGCTGAAAGCTCTGCCGCGCGGGCTGGATACAGACGTGGGGGAACGGGGCAGTAGTTTGTCGATGGGGCAGCGGCAGTTGGTGGCTTTGGCGCGGGTGATCCTGAAAGACCCGGCGATCTTTATTTTGGATGAGGCAACGGCCAGTGTGGATCCGTTTACGGAGGCGCAGATTCAGGAAGGGTTGGATATGATCATGGCGCAGCGCACGGCCGTGGTGATTGCCCACCGGCTCTCTACGGTAAAAAATGCGGACAGGATTGTGGTGATGGCAAACGGCCGTATCATCGAAGAAGGAACCCACACCAGCCTGATGACCCAAAGCGGCCATTACGCCGAACTGTACAACACCTACTTCCGCCATCAATCATTGGCTTATATTGAATCAGACTTTTTGACCTTGGGGGAGGAAAGTTAAGCTGCCGGCGAACAGATCGGCCGCTGTTCGCCGGTAAGAATTAGCGGCAACACCGCACGGCATCAAACATAATTCAGAACATCCCACAGTGAAGTAACCCGCACCATTCTTTCCGGAATCCGGGTCAACTGTTGGTTGTTTTCTTTTCGGTCCAGCCATATCCCCAGACCAAACTCCCCTTCCTCCACCGCGCCAATTGCATCTACAAACAGATGATTGCCCACAAACACACAACTGGCCGGATCTTCTTGCGCGTGGACGCAGGCTGCCCGGAAAATGGTTTTCGCCGGCTTATGGACGCCGATTTCCTGGCTGATCACGATCATTTCCGGGGGTACAAAATCCTTTAACATCTCCTCCACAAACGGCCGTATCAGGCGTGAATGATTCGAAACGATGCCCAGCTTTAAACCTTTGGCTTGCAGCGCCCGCAGTACAGGCATTGTCTCGTCGTACGGCACTTGTGGCAGCAGGGCATAGGCGTTATATAAATAGGTTGCCCAATCCCAGCCCTGGTTGGTGTGGCTCAGGCGGGCCAAAACATCCTGGTAATACCGGGTAATGTCTCGTTGGGTTTGCTGGCTGCTTGTTCGCTTTAAATGCCCGCTTTGCAGATCTGCGCGATAACGGCGGATGGCGGTTTGGACTTCGCGGAGAGTATAGGGCATCCCTTCTTTTTGGAAGAGGGCGGTGAGGCGTTCCTCAGGCGAAATATCACCGAGAACACGAACTAATGTTAAATCCCAGTCAAAAAAAACGCAGGTGTATGGCTTTTCACTCATTCTTCGATGTGTCCTACAATGAAAATACCCCAACCCTTTTTCAGGAATCGGGTTCAGGTTTGGTTCATGAACTTTTTTCATTTTAGGTAGGTTAGGTGGCGGCGTCTATGCAGCAAGCGTAAATTTTGCCAGGATTGGCCTGGAATTCACGCTTTATTTGCGTCGCTGCGCCTATAACCCAAACAGCCCTGGCTGTTCATCACAAACAACCAGGGCTGTGGGGAAAACCGCTTAAGTGAAGCGTCAGGGGGAAGGGGTGGATGTGGGCGTTGGTTCTGTGGTGGCCGGCGCCAACGTCGGCGTGGGCGTCAGGATGTCTTCGGCCGGCGTGACGGTCGGGGAGGGTGTCGCTGCCGGAATTGTGGCCGTAACCCCGATAGTTGGTGTCGCTGTAGGGGTAGTCGTGGTTGTAGGTGTTTGTGTTGGTGTGGGCGTTTCGGTTGGAGTTCCGGTGGGTGTGGGCGTGGGCAGCAGCAGTGTAAGCAGCACGCGCTTTTCCAGTGTGATGGGATCGTTTTCTGGTGTATAGGGGTTATCCGGGCCAAATATGACAACACGGATGGTAACAGGGCCGCCAGCCTCGATTTCGCTGATATCCCAGGTGGCGAGCAAGCCATTCTCTATCTGGTCTGGTCGTTTTTCTTGAATGACACCCCAGCCGCCCGGGTCGTGACTGATGCCCCATTCAACTTGATAGCCGGCGAAATTGGGGCCTTTAACCGTGCCCCGAATTTCTACCAGCCCGCTGATTTCACTGTTTTCGGCGGGTTGATTGATGGTTATTTCTGGCCGCGGCGTGCTGCCGTCGCATGATTGCTCCGGCGGGAGCTTGAGGGGGACGGCGATGTTGCGTTGGGCCGTCCAGGCCTGACCGGCGGCGGTTTGTTCTAGCCAGCGTTGGGCCAGCGTTCGCTCGCGTTCTTGCACGTCGGGGTTGCCGCTAACAAGAATGGTGAAGAAATTGGAATCGTAGACGGCATCGGCGCAGGCTTCGTTGGCGCGTAAATTGGTCCACAGGTCTATGGGCACAATCTGGCTAAAGTCCTGGCTGCTGTCGAGCGGCGGCTGATCGCCGGCGAAGACCTCGACAAGGCGGTTGACGCAGTCCGGGCCGGGGCGAGTGCCGGAATCGGCGCAAATTTCAGCTTCGATGATGCCGGGCGGCCGGACGAAATCGAGCGGCTGCTTGTCGGTGTGGTATTGGGTCATGAAGGTGTTCCAGATGGGCGAGGCGAGCTGGTAGCCAGACTGGCCGGGCGCGATGGGGGTGTTGTCGGTATTGCCGATCCACACGGCCGTTACCACATGCGGCGTGTAACCAATGGTCCAGCCATCGCGCACATCGTTGGCCGACGAACCGGATGTGCCGGTTTTTACCGCCACCCGATGGCCGGGAATTTGCAGGCGATTGTTTTGGCCGAACTCTTCCAGGCGGGCATTGTTGTCGGACAAAATGTTGCTGAGCAAGTAGGCGTGTTCAGGGCGTACCACCTGAGCGTCGGCGGGGGACACGGCCGTTTGCTCATAAAGAATGTTGTTTTGCCTATCTTCAATGCGGGTGATGGTATAGGGCGGCAGGTAACGCCCCTGGTTGGCCAGGGCAGCAAAAGCGCCGGCCATTTGCAGCGGCGGAATTTCGCCGCCGCCCAGCGCCAAAGCCAGACCGTGTTCACGCGGCTGGCCAGATTCAGCGCAGCCTGTGTCTTGTAAGGCTGTCAGGCCAATTTTTTGCACGTTGGCAATGAAATTACAGACGCCAACAAATTCCATGGCCTTGACGGCCGGGATGTTGTATGAGTTGCCCAGCGACGGCCGTAACCGCAGCGGTCCATGAAATGAGTCATCGTAATTCTTGGGCACATAGGGCGGATTCACGCCATCGGAAAATTGGGTTTCTACGTCCCAAATCAAAGTGGACGGCGTCCACCCCTTCTCCAAAGCGGTTAGATAGACAAAAGGTTTGATGCTGGAGCCGGGTTGCCGGGGAGCCAAGACCATGTTCACCTGCCCGTCAATCGCCTCATCATAAAAATCGACGCTGCCCACCAGGGCCAAAACTTCGCCAGTATCCGGTTTGATGGCTACCAGGGCGGCATTATTTGCTCCGCCAGCTTGCAAATTGCCCCGGTTGGCGGCCAGCGTTTGCAGCGCCAGGTCCTGAGCGGCCGGGTCCAGCGTGGTATAAATTCGCAGCCCGCCGCGATAAATCGACTGCGCGCCCAAAAGCTCTTCCGCCTGCTGCAAAACGGTGAAGGTGAAATGGGGGTATTCAACCGCGCGTTCTTTGGGGCGCATTTCATATACACGCGCGTTCATTTCGTTGAGCGCAGCCTGCGCCTCTTCGGTGGTTGCGTATCCCGCGCTGATCATCAAATTTAATACTTCCCACTGCCGTCCCACGGCCAATTCGGGCGCGGTATAAGGATCCCAGGCCGCAGGCGCTTGTGGCAGGCCGGCCAACAGAGAGGCTTCGGCCAGTGTCAGGTCTTTGGCCGGTTTGTCGAAGTAGGTTTGCGCGGCCGCCTCGATGCCGTAGGCCAGGTTGCCGTAATAAATTTCGTTGAGGTACAGCTCTAAAATGGTGTCTTTTTCGTAGGTACGGGCCAATTCGGCGGCCAGGATGATCTCGCGGATTTTGCGGCGGGCGGTGCGCTCGGTGCGCTCGTCTTCGCTGAGTAAGACGGCGCGGACAAGCTGCTGGGTGATGGTGCTGGTTCCGGCGATTTGTTCGCCTTCGCGCACGGCCTGGAAGACGGCGCGTGTCAGGCCGATGGGGTCGAAGCCGGGGTTTTCGTAGAAGCGGGAATCTTCTGTGGCGATGGTGGCCTGGATCAGGTAGGGCGAGATTTGATCTAACGAAACGCGGGTACGGTTGCCCATGTTTGGATCGGCCAGGGCGTAGATTTCACGGCCGTATCGATCATAAATGCGCGCCGTTTCAAAGGTGCTGACGCGCTGTTCCAGTTCGCTGACCGGCGGCAGGTCTCTGGCGATGCTGCTGTAACCGAGGGCGGCGGCAATGACGCCAATAATGCTGAAAAAGATGACGCCGATGATGCCAAATATGGCGACACGAACGAGGCAGCCGTGCCAATCGCGGCGGCGGCGGGGTTTGGGCGGCTGGGCGCTGTGGGCAGCAGGCACGGCAACTTTGACAGGCGTTTGCGGTTGGCGGCGCGTTGGTGGCGCTTGGTTAGACGGCCGTGTCGGCTCACGTTGGGGTTGATTGGCGGCGGTGGGAGAAGACGGCCGTGTCACCGGCCGGTACAGGCGCGTGGCGGCTTCCTGGTCTGGCGTTCGGCTGCCGGGAATGGCCACCCGGGGGCTCACATTGGTAGCGTCGGGATCGCGTTCTAACGGCCGTGCCTGCGGCGGAATTTCCTCCGGCGTCAGCGGCAGTGGAACCGGCGCTCGACGCGCCGGCTGCGTTGGCGCGGGCGCGCCCGTCAGTGTCGCTTCGTCGCTGTCGCCAGATTGAACTGCTGGTGGCGGGAAAACCGTTTGCGTGGGCGCATTATCCGACTGAGACGGCGTCGTTTCACGCGGCTCGTTTTCTTGCGCCAATTCAGCCATCAAATCGAGCAAAGAAACAGTCTCGATATGATCTTCTGGCCTGTTTGGTAGATTTGGTGGTTTGTTAGCTTGTTGGTTTGTCGGCTGCGGCGGTTCGGAAGCCGCGTTATCTTTTTCGTTTTCGTTATTCGCCATTATCCCTTACTCTTTATTAACATTACCCAGTCGCCGCGTTGGACGATCTTGTCATCCTGATTCATAACGCTGTACTTCATGGTAATGTTCCCGCCCCCCAGGCGGCGAAATGCTTTTGTGTCGGTAATTTCTATTTTGACGTGAATGGTGTCGCCGAAAAACACCGGTAAGCTGAATTTGCAGGAAAGCTCTCGAAAGGCGATGACCGTGCCTTCAATAATGCCGGATTGTACGGCCAGCCCGGTGGCAATAGACTGCACCAACAGGCCGTGGGCCACCCGCTGCCCGAATGTGTCCTGAGCCGCATAGACGGCGTCTGTGTGAATGCGGTTAAAATCGCCGGAAAGGCCGGCAAAATTAACGACATCGGTTTCGGTGATGGTGCGTGCGGCCGTTTCCATAATTTGGCCGATCTCGAAATCTTCAAAATACAAACCACGGGGTTGATAGGCAAATTCGGTCATAGATCCTCCTGGTTGGCTGAGAGACTGGCAAACGATCTATTCTGCGGCGGCAAGTTTTTCCGCTTCATCGGCGATGGTCAGTTTGTCGATGAAACCGTCGAGGTCGCCATCCATCACGGCCGCTAAATTATAGCTGGAATAACCGATGCGATGGTCTGTTACCCGGCTTTGCGGGTAATTATAGGTACGGATCTTTTCGCTGCGGTCGCCGGAACCAACCTGCGATTTGCGGTCGGCGGCAACAGAGGCGTTTTGCTGGTCTTCGGCAATTTCTTGCAGGCGAGCCTGAATGATGGCCATGCCCAGCCGTTTGTTTTGCATCAGGCTGCGCTCCGATTGAATTTTGACGGCAATGCCCGAGGGCTTGTGGACGATGCGCGCGGCCGTGGCGTTTTTCTGCATGTGCTGGCCGCCAGGACCGGACGAAAAGGTAGAGGTAATCTCCAGGTCGCGTTCGTCCAGGGTGATTTCGACATCTTCGACTTCGGGCATCACGGCCACGGTGGCGGCGCTGGTGTGAATGCGCCCCTGTGATTCGGTGACGGGGACGCGCTGCACGCGATGCACCCCGCTCTCGAATTTCAGGCGCGAGTAAGCGCCTTTGCCCTTGACGCCCAACACGACCTCTTTGTAGCCGCCAACGCCGGTGCTGTTTTCATCTAAAATTTGGGTTTTCCAGCCGCGCGTTTCGGCGTAGCGGGTGTACATGCGCAGCAAATCGCCGGCAAAAATGCCGGCTTCGTCGCCGCCGGTGCCGGCGCGAATTTCAATGAAGACGTTTTTGTCGTCGCGCGCGTCTTTGGGCACGAGCAGGCGGCGCATGATATTTTCCAATTCTTCTTGCGCTTGCAGCAGGGATTCTATTTCAGCTTCGGCCATGGCCTGCATTTCTGGGTCGTCTTCCATTTCCAATAGTTCGCGCGCTCCCGCAAGTTCTTCGCCTTTGGCTTGATGCTGGCGGTAGGCATCCACCAACGGTTGAAGATCCGACCGTTCTTGGGCCAGATCGTTCAGGCGAGTGTAGTCGGAGATGATGGCCGGGTTGGCCATTTGCATTTCAATTTCGTCGTAGCGGGCGACGACTTTGGCGATTTTATCGAGCATAGATTATTTCTCTCCAGGGAAACTGAAGGGTTGTTGCCGTATTTTGAGCGTGGATTGTAAGTAGGTCGATGGCGTTGGTCAAGAAAGGCGAGGCGTAGAACCCGGTCGGCGGCTCCAAACCGACCAGGGTTTCCGGTTATGGGTTTAAGGTTCGGTGTACCAGGTGAGGCCCAATGCGCCAGGTCCGGTATGGGTGCCGATGACCGGGCTGATTTCCACAAAATTCAGGCTGGCCGGTTTGAGGAGGTTCTGTACCTGGGTGGCCAGGGCTTGGGCTTCGTTAACGGCGGCGGCGTTGAGGACGGATACATGGACGGCGCTGCTGCCCTGAGCGCTTTGCACGGCAATTTCCAGCAGGCGTTGGACGGCTTTGCTTTTGGTGCGTACTTTTTCCAGGGGTTCGATACGGCCGTCTTCCAATTGCAGCAGTGGCTTAATCGACAACATCGAGCCGAAAAAGCGCTGCGCGCCGCCAATCCGGCCGCCGCGATGCAGGTATTCCAGCGTATCCACCACAAATACCAGGCGCATACGCGGCAAAAGGGCCTCGGCGGCCTCGGCGGCTTTTTTGTAATCTGCGCCTTGTTCGATAGCCTTGGCAGCGGCAAGCGCCATGAAACCCAGACCCATCGATGTGGAACGGGAATCCACAATTTTGATGGGGAAATCCTCCATCAACTTGGCGGCTGCATGGGCGGAGGCAATCGTTCCGCTGAGTTCCGATGAGATATGAATGGAGACGATGCTATCGGCCGTTTTTGCCAATTCAGAATACACATCATAAAACTCCCCGGCCGAAGGTTGGGAAGTGGTTGGCATTTCTTTTGCTTCTACCAGTTTCTTGTAAAAGACATCTGGCGTAATATCGACATTGTCGCGCAAGCTTTGCCCTGCCCAGTTGACATGCAGCGGGATGACGTGCAAATTATGCTGTTTTACCTGTTCCTCCGGAATGTAGGCTGTGCTGTCTACAACGACGGCAACTTTTGCGTTCTTTCCCATCATACTCTCCTATTTCTCTGGTGTTTGTTTAATTGTAACCCATTCGAGGGCAATAAGCTTCGCTTCAGAGGATTTATGATAAAATAAGCGAAATTTCTGCCCCCAATCAAAAGATGGAGAAGTAAAATTCGTATGAACCGTGAGTATCATCGTTGGTATAGTCCCTCGCTAGAACGGGACATGGAGATGCTGATTTTTGGCCACGCCGGTGCGCGTGTATTGGTTTTCCCTACGTCTATGGGTCGCTTTTATGAATGGGAAGATCGGGACATGATGGGTGCGCTGCGCGATCAATTGGACAATGGCTCGATACAAATGTACTGCGTGGACAGCGTGGATGAAGAGAGCTGGTACGCCAAGTGGAAACATCCCGGTTCACGCGTCTGGCGACACATGCAGTATGAGCAGTATTTGCTGCGTGAAGTTTTGCCTTTGAGCAATCAAATAAATCATAATCCTTATCTGATAACTGTGGGCGCCAGTTTTGGCGCGTATCATGCGGTGAATTTTGCCTTGCGTTACCCGCATCTGGTCGGCCGCACGATTGGCATGAGCGGCATTTATGATATTTCGCGCTGGCTGAACGGCTATCATGACGAAAACGTTTATTTTGAGAATCCAGTAGAGTACATTCCCAATGAGAGTGACCCAGGGCGTATCGCGGCGCTGAATAATGTGGACATTATTCTGGCGGTGGGGAATGGGGACAGCTTGTATGGCAATAACGCCTATTTTTCTGGTTTGTTGTGGCAAAAGGGGATCGGGAATGCTTTGCGGGTTTGGGATGGCTGGTCGCATGATTGGCCGTATTGGATGAATATGCTGCGCACATATATTGGTGGTCACGACTAAAAGGAGGATAAGAGATGACTTTGAAGGTTGGTTTAATGGTGGGGCGAGAGTGGTCGTTTCCGCCGGCGTTTATTGATGAGGTGAACGGCCGTTCCGCCGGCGTCACAGCTGAATTTGTTAAACTGGGCGGTACGCGAATGGCCGAGCCGAGCGAATACGCTGTCATCGTCGATAGAATTTCGCACGAAGTGCCCTACTATCGCGCCTACCTTAAAAATGCCGTCCTGCAAGGCACAACCGTCATCAACAACCCGTTCATGTGGACGGCCGACGATAAATTTTTCGAGGCTTCCCTGGCAACCCGATTGGGCGTAGCCAGCCCAAAAACAGTCGTGCTGCCCAATAAAGATTATGTGCCGGGCATTGTCCATGATGAAAGCCTGCGCAATCTTAAATTCCCCCTGGATTGGCAAGCCCTGGTTGATTACGTCGGGATGCCGTGCGTGCTGAAGGATGCGCATGGCGGCGGCTGGAAAGAGGTCTACATCTGCCACACCATGGAAGAATTGTGGCACGCCTATGACCAATCTGGCCTGCTGACGATGGTGCTGCAAGAGTTTATCGAGTGGGACCATTACGTGCGCTGTATGTGTCTGGGGCAGGAACACGTTTTGCCAATGAAATATGACCCTAAGGCGCGAAAGTATCATGTTGAACACGCGCACTTAAGCCCGGAATTGGGCGAGCGGGTGGTTTCGGATGCGCTCAAGTTGGTGCGCGCGCTGGGTTACGACATGAACACGGTGGAATTTGCTATTCGAGATGGCGTGCCTTACGCCATCGATTTCATGAATCCGGCTCCGGACATGGACATCAACTCCCTGACACAGCACTATTTTGCCTGGTGTGTGCGTCATATGGCCGACATGGTCATCGATCTGGCGAAAAATCCGCGCCCACAGGTGACGGAGATGCGTTGGAGTAAATTGTTTTGATGGGTCAGAGGTGAGTTGATCGCCTTAGCAACCAATCGCTCATTCATTTCAGGAGAAAGAGATGGCTCTCACGGAAGCAATTAAAACGTATCATGATTTACTCACCGATGATATGGCGGCGGATTCGCAAGGCCAGTTGGATGATCAGTTACGGCGGCGGGGATTGTTTTTTGGCACACGGCCGTTATGCACTGTGTTGCGCCCGCGTTTCCTGACACCCGATCAGTTTACTTACCTGCGCCGTTCCATACGGCCGTTGCTGCGCGGTTTCGACAAAATCTCCCAACGCGCCGTAGCCGACGCCGAATTCCGCCAACAGTTTGGCCTGTACGATTGGGAAGAGGAGTTGGTGCAGGTAGACCCCGGCTTTAAGAATCACACCCCGCTCACCCGCCTGGATGCTTTTTTCGTCACCGAGAACAACGAACTCCGCTTCACGGAATACAACGCCGAAGTGCCGGCCGCCTCGGCTTATAACGACGTGCTCAATTCCGTGTTTTTTGGCTTGCCGGTGATGGGCGCGTTTATGCAGCAGTATGTGGCACGGCCGTTACCCACCCGCCACAGCGTCATGCACGTTTTGCTGGATATGTATAAAGAGTGGGGCGGGCAAGAGCCGCCGCGCATCGCCATTTTAGATTGGACCGATGTGCCCACGCGCAGCGAGTTTGAACTGTTTACCCAATATTTCGGCAGCCAGGGGTATGAAAGCCGGATTATCGACCCCCGCGAGACAGAGTATAAGAACGGCCGTCTTGTGGCCGGCGACTACCACATTACCCTCATCTACAAACGCGTCCTCATCACCGAACTCATCGAACGCTGTGGTATCGATTCGCCAGTTGTCAACGCTGTGCGTGATGGGGCCGTCTGCATGGTGAACCCCTTCCGCTGCAAAATGCTCTACAAAAAACTCAGCCTGGCCGTCCTCAGCGATGAATTAAACGCCGGTATGTTCAGCGAAGAGGAACTGCGGGCCATTAAAGCCCACATCCCCTGGACGCGCCGCGTGCAAGAGCGCACCACCACCTATGGCGGCCTGCCGGTAGACCTGATCCCATTCATCCACAAATATCAGGAGCAGCTTGTGCTGAAGCCCAACGACGATTACGGCGGGCGCGGCATTGTGCTGGGCTGGCAAACCAACAAAAGCGGCTGGGAAAAAGCTGTGCAAGAAGCGCTGCAAACACCCCACATCGTGCAGGAACGAGTCGTCATTCCCGAGGAGCCATACCCCAGCTTTGTCAACGGCGAACTGAAAATTTATGACCGCATGTTAGACACAGCGCCTTTTATTTTTTATGGGAATTACGTCGATGGCTGCCTGACACGCCTATCCACCGATCCGCTGCTGAATGTTTCGGCCGGCGGCGGCTCCACCGTGCCCACATTTGTTGTGGAAAAACGGTAATATACAGACCCCAAGGGTTTGCTTCTGGGAATTTGGATTATTTGGGATTTAACCCTTGGGGTCTTGCCAGAGAAACCTGAACTTTAAACAACTGAAACTGGAGACCGCAATCTTCAGTCTTCCCCCTCACACCCTCACAATATCTGAAAAATCTCCAGCGCCCCTTTTCCCTTGATCGGCATAGACACTTTTGCCGCCGCCGGCCAATAATTGGCCACCCAATCATACGCGGCGCGGCTCAGGTTGACGGTTCCCGGCTCACCCTGGGTCTCAATTCGTTGGGCGGTATTCACCGTATCGCCCCACAGATCAAACAAATACTGCCGATGCCCCACAATCCCGGCAATCACCGGGCCGATGTGAATGCCAACCCGCACCTGCCAACCGGCCGGCAGTCCGGGGGCAAAAGCGATCATTCTGAGTCCGGAACGCACACAGTTAGCCACCGGATTGTCCAGGCTATTAAGCAGCCCGCCGGTGGCCATAAACGCATCCCCCACCGTTTTGATCTTTTGCAGATCATAAGCCAGGGTGATTTTTTCGAACGCTTCCACCAATGCCTGCAAATTCATCATCACGTCTTGCGGCGAGTGGGTTTCGCAGTAAGGCGTAAAACCCACCACATCGGCAAACAAGACGGCCACATTGGCGTGCAATCGGGGGCGCACCTGATTGGTCGCTTTCAGTTCGGCCACGACTTCGTTGGGCAAAATCACATGCAGGAGTTCGTCTGCCTTGCGTTTTTCGGCCTCGATTTGCTGCAAATATAACTTTTCTCGATCCCGGAGATGCTTTTTTTCCAGGCAA
Source organism: Chloroflexota bacterium (assembly GCA_029559155.1). Classification (GTDB taxonomy): domain Bacteria; phylum Chloroflexota; class Anaerolineae; order Promineifilales; family Promineifilaceae; genus Leptovillus. The sequence goes on along the minus strand of JAKQCM010000271.1, from coordinate 2,502 downwards.
GTCTCGATGCGCGCTTGCAGCAAAACCTGCTCAAAAGGTTTGGGCAGGTAATCTTCGGCGCCCATTTTGATGCTTTTTACCACGCTGTCCATGTCATCCAGAGCGGAAATAATCAGCACCGGAATGTCGCGCAGGTCAGGGTCGGCTTTGAAGCGGGCCAACACTTCGAAGCCGTCCATTTCCGGCATCATGATATCCAACAAGATCAGGTCTGGCGGCGCAGCTTTGGCTGAGGATAGGGCGACACGGCCGTTTCTCGCCGGCCGCACCAGATACCCCATATAGCTCAGCATCTGCGCCAGCAGCCGCAAATTCACCGGGCTGTCATCCACAACCAAAATGTTGGCCGGGCTTACCTCTGCATCGTTCATGTCAAATACGTGTCGAACCAGCGCAATATGTGATTCAGGCGGGCGATGCGCCGGTCGGTACGGCCGTTTCGGCTCAGTTCATGCCCTTCTTCCGGGAACAAAATTAACTCGGTTTCCACGCCCAATCGTTTTAAAGCCACAAACACCTGCTCCCCCTGTTCCGGCGGGCAGCGTTTGTCCTGCTCGCTGTGCAGCACCAGGGTTGGCGTGCAGGCCTGGCCGATATACTTCATCGGCGACTGCGCCCAATACTGCTCAATCGCTTCCCACGGCGGCTGGTCCGCGCCGATCAGGCTTTCTGTGCGCGTGCCGTTCAGGTCGCTGCCGCCGTAAAAGCTGACCAGATTACTCAGCACCCGCTGCGCCACAGCCGCTTTAAAGCGATTTGTCCGGCCAATGATGAGCGTGGTCATGAACCCGCCGTAACTGCCGCCGGTTACGCCCAGGCGCGCCGGGTCGATGTATGGTTGGGCGGCCATAAAATCGGTCCAGGCCATCACGTCGTCGTAGTCGATGGTTCCCCAGCGGTTGGCAATAGCGGCCAGGTGGGCTGCGCCGTACCCCTGCCCGCCGCGCGGATTGCTCCAATAAACGACGTAATCGTGCGCTGCCAGAAAGTAAAACTCGTGCATGAAGGCCCGGCCGTACTGCCCCATCGGCCCGCCGTGAATTTCCAAAATGGAGGGATACCGGCGCGCGGCGTCGAAGTCTGGCGGGAACGTGATCCAGCCGTGCAGTTTGTAACCATCCGCGCCTTCAAACCACACCTCTTCGGTGTGCCCCAGGTCGATTTCGGCCAGCAGCGCTTCGTTTGGGTCGGCCAGCAGGCGGGTTTCGCCGCTGTCCATCTCGCGCAGCCAGAGCTGGCCCGGTTTGTCGATTGTGCCCCACAGGTAGGCCATACGGCCGTGCGCCGCATCCAATGAAAACGCGCCCACAAGGCCAGGCCCATCGACAACCGGTGTGGGCGGCTGCCCATTGGACGGGAAGCGGAGCAGCGGCTGGCCGCCCTGCTGCGTGACCACCATGTAAACGGCCTGCCCGTCTAATGTCCAGGTGATGGGCGCGGCGGGCGAGCCGCTGCCGGTGTCCAGAATGGTTGCCTGGGCGCAGTGCAGATCGTGGGGCGCAGACAGATTGCGTGTCTGACGGCCGTCTACGCCCGTGACATAGAGGCAATCGTTTTGGTACCACGTGCCGCGCTGGTCGCGGCCCAGGTAGGCAATGGTTTGGCCGTCGGGCGAGAATGCGCCTTCAAATTTACGGCCGTCGTGTCCCATCACCATCTGCATCTCCCCGCCGCCGGCCGGAATCAGATACAGCTCTGATTGTTCCCAGTTCAGATCGGGCTGGTCGGCGCGGACAGAGGTGAAGAGGATGAAACGGCCGTCTGGCGACCAACTGGGATTGCTTTCCTGAAAGGCATCGCCGCTGGTGAGCTGGGTCATTTTGCCGTCAGCCGCGTTGATGGTCCAGATATGCCACCGTTCATCGGGCAAATAGCCTGCCCCTTCGGCCCGAAAATCCAGCCGCGTAATGCGCCGGTCTACCAGACCGGGCTTTTTCTTTGGCTCGGCGGCGTCTGGCGCTTTTTGGCGAAACTGGCAGACAAACTGCGTGCCATCTGGCGACCAGCTAAAGCCGGCGATGGCCCCATTTAGTTTGGTCAGCGGCTGCGCTTCGCCGCCGTCGCGCGGCAGCCGGTATATCTGAACCTGTTTTTCATCGGCGCGGTTGGAGAGGAAGGCAATGGAACGGCCGTCTGGCGACCAGCGTGGGTGGCTGTCGCGCTGCGAGCCAAAGGTGATTTGCCGGGCCGGTTGGGAGCCATCGACGGCCACCAACCAGAGGTGGTTGTATTTCTTCTCGCTTGCTTCGTCCACAGTCTGCACGCAAAAAACCACGTGCTGCCCATCGGGCGAAATTTGTGGGTCGGATACAATTTGAAGGTGGTAGAGGTCGTCGGCGGTGATGCGGCGTTTCAATTCGGCAGTCATGGATGATCACTTGTCCTGCTTGTGGGTGTTTATGTCCCGATAATCCGGTCTGGTTATTTGCCGCCTGATTATACTGGACACGGCCGTTGCCGAACAACGAACAGGTAAAAGTGAACGGGGAACGGCCGTTTCCC
>JAKQCM010000261.1 GCA_029559155.1 Chloroflexota bacterium | reverse complement strand
GAAGGCGCGGTGGTGGCCCACAATCCCATCCACATGACCGGCGACTACCCCGCCCTGCCCTACACGCCCAAAACCAACGCCCACCGCCTGGACCTGCTCACGGCCCAACACCTCACCTACCGCTATGAGACGGCAGAGGGCTGGGCAGGCATTGAAGACATCAGCCTGCGCCTGCCGCGCGGCTCGTTTACCGTGGTGACGGGGCGTATCGGTTCCGGCAAATCGACGCTGCTGAAGGCGCTGCTGGGGCTGCTGCCGCCGCAGGCCGGCGAGATTTTTTGGAATGGCGAATTGGTGACGGACCCGGCCCGGTTCATGACGCCGCCGCGGGTGGCCTACACCGGGCAGGCGCCGCGCCTCTTTAGCGACACGCTGCGCAATAACGTGCTGCTGGGCCTGCCGGAGGAGCAGGTGGATCTGGCGCGGGCGCTGGACACGGCCGTTCTCACCCCCGACCTCATCGCCATGGAAAACGGGCTGGATACGCTGGTAGGGCCGCGCGGCGTGCGGCTGTCCGGCGGGCAGGCGCAGCGCACCGCCGCCGCCCGCATGTTCGTCCGCGACGCCGACCTGCTGGTCATCGACGACCTCTCCAGCGCCCTCGACGTGGAAACGGAGCAGCAGCTTTGGGAGGGAATGCGGAGTGCGGAGTGCGGAGTGCGGAATGAAGACCACTCCCCACTCCGCACTCCGCACTCCGCAATCACCTGCCTGGTGGTTTCCCACCGACGGCCGGCGCTGCGGCGGGCGGATTGGGTGGTGGTGCTGCAAAACGGCCGTATCCTCGATCAGGGCACACTGGATGACCTGTTGGTCCGCTGCACAGAAATGCAGCGGTTGTGGCAGGGACAGGTCTAACGCGCTCCAGATTGGTCCGATCTCAAAGATTGGACCAATCCAGCCCGCTAGAAACCACTTCTCCGCACTCAGACATCATTTCTGGCGCTCAGAAATGGTTTCTGAGTGTGCAGACATGGTTTCTGAGCCATCAGACATGGTTTCTGACGCTCAGAAATGGTTTCTGGCACTCTAGCAGGCTGTCGGAAAAGCAGAAATAGAGACACGGATGACGCGGATTTAACGGATTCACACCGATTTTGGGGTGATTTTCCCGTAAAAATCCGTCGAATCCGGTCAACCCATGTACCTGTCCTGAGTTCTCCGACGAGCTGCTAACATGAAGAACGTGTGTTGGATTTCTGGCTGGGGGTATAGTTGGGGCATGAAAACGACTAAATTTTCATTCGATCGCACTGTTTTATTGATGTTGGGTCTGGGCGCGGCCGCGATTGGGTTGGTGTGGGTTTTGTTTTTGCGCGGGCCGGGGCCGCAAACGGCCGTATCCCCCCTGCCGACGCTGGCGGCGAACGGCCGTGCCCTCTACCGCCTCGATCCGGCCGCTTCCGAGGCGCGCTTCACCCTCGACGAGGTGCTGCGCGGCCAACCCACCACCGTTGTCGGCCGTACCGCCGACGTCGCCGGCGAAATTGCCGCCAACCTGTCCGATTTGTCGTCGGCGGAAATTGGGCCGCTGCACATTAACGCCCGCACGCTGGCCACCGACAGCCCGCTGCGCAATACGTCCATCGCCAGCTACATCCTCTACACCGATGATTACCCGGTGATTACATTTACGCCCACGGCCGTAACCGGCCTGCCGCCCCAGGCGGCCATCGGCCAGACCGTGGCCTTTTCGGTGACGGGGAATCTGGCGTTGGTGAGCATGGTGCGCCCGGTGACGTTTGCGGTGACGGCAACGGCCGTGTCCGCTACGCGCCTGGAAGGCCACGCCCAGGCCACCATCCAACGCGCCGACTTCGAGCTGGCCATCCCACGGGTGGACAATGTGGCCGACGTGTCGGAGGCGGTGCTGTTGGAATTGGATTTTACGGCCGTAAGGGAGTAGGGGAGAGGAGATTGGAGATTGGAGACTGGAGACTGGAGACTGGTCTACCAGTCTTCAGTCTCCAGTCTCTATTCCTCTTCATCCGCCACGTCCGGCTGCAGGCCCAGCTCGGTGATTTGCAGGCGGATGAGGCCCTTAAAATCATTGGGGTCGGCGGGTTCGCCTTTGCGTAAAATGGTCAGCTTACCGGCGACGGTGAGCTGCTTGGCCATCAGGCGAATGCGCTTGAGCAGCGTCTGCCAGAAATCGGGTAAGATCACGCGGGCCACGTCCTCCGGGCGGACAGAACCGTCCAGCCCGGCGTCGCGGCACATCTGTAAAATGGTTTCGCGTACCTCGTCATCACTGACGCGGCGCGGTTTTTTCGGTAATTCTTTAGCCATGTAAGGTATCCAGTTCTTGTTAGATTTGCGCCGATCTTAACACAGCGGCACGATGGCGGCTATGCAGGAAAAGAAAATTTGGGACACGGATGGCACGGACTTTGGTTCTTCATAATTTCAGGGGGTTGACTGCCCCTGATGCGTGATGCGTGACCAAAGAGGTGTTACCCATCACGAATCACGTATCACGCATCAATCCAAATCCCATGAAATCCCAAAGAGCGAAAATCCGTGCCTTCCGGGTGTTGTTGCTTAAAAGGTGATGGATGACTGAGACTTTGCTGATGACGATTTTATTGGCCGGGCTGCTGGCCGGGTTTGTGTGGTGGGCGCGGCGGCGCGAAGCGCAGCGGCTGGCGACCATCGAAGTGGTGACGGTGGCGCAGTTTGCCTCGGAACATTTGGGGAACGAACGGCCGTTGCACATCTTCCTGCCGCCCCATTACCGTGAAACCCAAACCCGCTACCCCGTCCTGTATCTCAACGACGGCCAGGATGTGGGCCAACTGCGCCTGCGGGAAACGCTGGCACGGCTGACGGCGCACGGCCGTATCCAACCGCTCATCGTCGTGGCCATCCCCACCACCGCCAACCGCCTGCAAGAATATGGCACGGCCGTGGCCGCCAACGCCCAGGGCCTGGGCAGCCAGGCGGCGCAGTATGAAGACTTTGTGGTGAAAGAGATCATGCCCTGGATCAACCGGGAGTTCAGGACCAGAACGACGGCGCGGGAAACGGCCGTTCTCGGCGCATCACTGGGCGGGCTGGCGGCGTTTGATCTGGCCTGGAACCATCCGGACAAGTTTGGCGCGGTGGGCGTGTTTTCCGGCTCGTTTTGGTGGCGGGCAGGGGATGAGGAAACGGCCGTGCCATCCGGCCGGCGCATTGCCCACAGCCAGGTCCGCCTGGCCCACAGCCAGGTCCGCCTGGCCCACAGCCAGGTCCGCCTGGCCCACAGCCTGGTGCGCCAGGGCCACCATCACCCCAGCTTCCGCGCCTGGTTCCAGGCCGGCACGCGGGACGAAAGGTCCGACCGAGACAACAACGGCGTCATTGACGCGATTCAGGACACGCTGGAACTGATGGACGAACTACGGGCGTTGGGGTTGGCCGACGGCCGTGATCTGGTTTATGTGGAGGTGGCAAACGGCCGTCATGATTACACCACCTGGTCTCAGGTCTTGCCAGATTTTTTAATCTGGGCGTTTCCACGGTTCAATTGAAGCTTGCCGGTTGTAATAATTATTTGTCACTGCTCAGGTTTCTCCGGCAAGACCCCAAGGGTTTGACACCCCAATCATCCGAATTCATAGGAGCAAACCCTTGGGGTCTGTGTAGTAATAATTATTTTAAGAATCCAGTACTAAAGTAATATCGAATGTGGGAAACCGCAGGTAGTAAGCAGTTGCGGAGTCTAAAAAACCAATTTTTTGAGAGTGCGCATATGAAACTGACAATTACTGCCGACCTTCATGACGATCCAGGATTAGCCCAATATTTAGACCGCTGCCTGACCTCAGTTGACAAACGAACGCTCATCAAAGCCGTCGTTTACTCAACCCTTCAGGATTTGATCTCTTATTATGATGGCGACTATCGTCACCTGGACATTCAAGTGAACCTGGATACACAGCAGCCTTTGCTTTTTTAATCTTCCATTCTCCGTCCAGCAGTCGCCTGTAAGCCACCCTTCCCTTTTTATGTTTACCCAAGAACGCCGACATAAAGTTCGGTGCGATAGGTAAGCTGGACACGGCCGTTTACTTCATGCGCCGCAAAGAACGCTTGCAGCGCCGCCAACAACGCTTCGTGTTGGGGATCGCCGGGCAGCGGCATAAAGGAAATGGACATCAGCCGGGCCGCCAGACCGGCAAAATCCAGTTCTTGCCCATGGGGAAATGTGTGCAGCTCAGCCTGTGGCCCAGCCAGCGCAGAAACGTCGGCGGGGGCGGCATTGGCGCGGCGCAGCTCTGTGGAAGTCTGGCGAAAGGTTTGCACGAGATGATCGAAGCCCTGAACCAGCAGGGTATCGCGGTCGCGTTGATTCCACACCAACGCTATTTTTCCCCCAGGCCGGCCAATGCGGCCGAACTCTTTTTGCGCCCCAACCCGATCAAACCAATGCGCCGCCTGCCCGGCGACGACAAAATCGACGCTGGCGGTGGGCAGCGTGGTAGCTTCAGCCGTGCCAGCAACGGCCGTAAACCCAGGAAAATCGCGCAAATAGGTTTCGCTGGCCGCGCGCATGTCGGAATCTGGCTCGACGCCCCAAACCGGATTGCCGTTTGCCAGGAACAACCGCGCCAATTTGCCCGTGCCGGAACCGATGTCGGCGATGACGGCCGTTTCCTCCAACCCATACACATCACGCAAACAGGTTAACACGGCCGTTGGATAATCCGGCCGAGACTGCATGTAATAGCCCGCGCGCGGGCCAAAAACCGATTTTCCATCCATGGTACCTTCCTTTGCTATCCTCAGAAAAGAAGAATTTCAACGCAAAGAACGCCAAGAAACCAAAGGCGCAAAGAGAGCTAGTTATCTACTTCTTTTGCTTCTTTGCCTCTTTGCGCCTTTGCGTCAAGAAATTTTTCGTGTCAGTTTTGGCTGAACGGCGCGTCTTGCTGCGCCCACTGCATGGTGTACAGGTTGTAATAACGCCCTTTTTGCGCCAGAAGCTGTTGGTGCGTGCCTTGCTCGACAATACGGCCGTCATCCATCACCACAATCTGGTCGGCGTTGATGATGGTGCTTAACCGGTGGGCAATCACAAAACTGGTGCGCCCTTCCATCAGCGTGTCCAGCGCCTGCTGGATGAGTTT
>JAKQCM010000248.1 GCA_029559155.1 Chloroflexota bacterium | reverse complement strand
CTGGTTTTATCCACATGAACGAGTCTGTGTTTGACGAGTTTCCGGTGCTGGAGACGGAGCGGCTGCTGCTGCGGGCGGTACGGCCGTCTGACGTGACGGCCGTTTACGCTATTTTTTCTGACGAGGACGTGACGCGCTTTTACGGGCTGGAAACGTATACGGCCGTTGAAGAAGCCGCCCAGCGTATTGCCGCGATTCGTCAAAGTTACCTCAAGGGCCGCTCGCTCCGCTGGGCCATCACCCACAAACATAACGATATTCTGATCGGCACCGTGGGTTTGATGAACTGGCGGCCAAAATATTTCCAGGCGACCATCGGGTATGAATTGGCCCCAGCCCACTGGCGGCAAGGGGTGATGACGGAGGCGTTAACGGCCGTGATTGATTTCAGTTTTGTCGTCGTGGCGCTCAATCGGTTGGAAGCCTTTGTCGTGCCGGAAAACACGCCATCCATCTCCTTGCTGGAAAAACTGGGCTTCGTCAACGAAGGGTTAATGCGCGAATATGGCTATTGGCGGCAGGCATTTCATGACCTGTTTCTGTTTTCGCTGCTGCGAAAGGATTGGTCGTCTATGGGTTGATAATCCATTTCTCCACTCACAACGGGGTTTTAGGCATTTTGCGGTTGGCTGGCGCGACGTGATATAGGCGAACGGGGGGCGTTACGTCCATCACGTTGAACACACCAACCCGACAAAATCCCCAAAGCCCGAATATGTCCCTGATCGTTCCTTACACCACTCTCTTTTTTAATGTAATGTGCCGTTTTTTATCTTCATAGGATGGTAGCAAAATGAATCGTATGTATGTTCAAACACATGCCCGAAGGATTTGGATTGGGTTCACGCTGATAATATCAACTATTTTTTTGGTGATGCTGGCGCCGCGCCTCTTGGCGGCATCAGGCGATCTGGACACGACGTTTGGGGTGGGAGGTTTGGTCACGACAGATATTGGGGTGGCTTCTGGCGACAAAGCGTTTGCGGTCTTGCAGCAGCCGGATGGGAGTCTGGTGGTGGTGGGGGCCAGCGACAATGGCAGCGGCAGCGATTTCGCTGCGGTGCGCTATTTGGCCAATGGCCAGCCGGATTTAACCTTTAGCGGCGACGGTAAGGTGACGGTGGCCGTTACCGCCAATGCGGATGCGGCGAATACGGCCGTACTCCAAAACAACGGTTACATCGTGATGGCCGGGTCGGCGTTTAATGGGACCGACGATGATTTTGCCGTGGTTCGGCTGACGGATACCGGCGCGCCGGATCCCACCTTTGGCACAGGCGGGATTGTGGTGACGGATATTGAAGGCGATAATGATGTGGCTCAGGCCGTGGTTATTGACGGCAATGGCAATATCGTGGTGGCGGGATACGGCCGTACACTCAGCGGCGGCAGCGATTTTATCGTCGTGCGGTATGACAGCAGTGGCGTCCTGGATCCCACCTTTGGCGCAGGCGGCATCGTGGCTGTAGATTTTGGCGCGGCCGAGCGGGCCAATGGCCTGGCGATTCAACAGGATGGCAAGATAATTCTGGCCGGACACACCGACGCCGGATCCACCGGGGACGATTTCGCCGTTGCCCGCCTTTCGGATACTGGAATCCTGGACATCACCTTCGATTTTGACGGCAAAGTGACCACAAACTTCAGCGGCAGCAGCAACGATTTGGCCCAGCGGGTCGCGCTGCAAAATGACGGCAGCATTGTGGTTGCCGGTTATGCCAGCATAGGCGGCAGCGACGATTTTGCCCTGGCGCGGTATCAGGCCAATGGACTTTTGGACACCTCGTTCGACACAGACGGCAAGGCGACAACGGCCGTAACCACCGGCAACGATCAACCCTACGCCCTCACCCTCCAGCCAACAGGCAAAATCCTGCTCACCGGCTTTGCCGCCGATCCCGTCCAACTTGATTACGATTTTGTCACTGCCCGGTACAATCAAAATGGCAGCCTGGACAGCGGCTTTGGAACCAACGGATTGGTCATCACCGATCTCGGCACCATCAATGCGGCCAGCCGCAGCCAGGACGAAGCCTATGGCATGACGGTACAGTCAGACAACAAAGTCGTGGTGGCCGGATTTAGCGATCTGGTTGCCGGCAATGACGATTTTGCCGTCGTGCGCTACGTTTCACCCAACACCGCGCCCACCGTGGCCGATGTCAGCAAAAGCGGCAATGAAGACGCCGATGTGACTTTTGCGGCGGCAAATTTCACCGCGCAATTTAGCGATGCTGATGGCGACACACTGCAATTTGTCCAGGTGACATCCCTGCCCATCAGCGGCACGTTGGCCCTGAACAGCGCCCCGGTCGCCGCGAATGATATCCTTTACGTTAACGATCTGGGCGGGCTGGTTTATACACCGGATGGCGATTGGTTTGGCGCTGACAGTTTCGATTGGAATGGCTCTGACGGCTTTGATTACGCCGCGACCGGCGCGCAGGTACTTATCACCGTGGCTTCGGTAAACGATGCGCCCTCATTTACCAAGGGAGCGGAACCGACAGTGAACGAAGATGCCGGCCAACAGGTGATTAACAACTGGGCCACAAACATTTCGGCCGGGCCGGCCAACGAGGCGGACCAGACGCTTACCTTTTTGCTGAACAATGACAATTCGGCGCTCTTTTTGGTGCCTCCGGCCATCAGTTCTAGCGGCACATTGACCTTCCGTCCGGCGGATGATGCGTTTGGGCAGGCGGTGGTAACGGCCGTGCTCATGGACAACGGCGGCACAGCCAACGGCGGCGTCAACATCTCGCCCTCGCAAACCTTCACTATCACCGTCAACAGTGTCAACGATGCCCCATCCTTTGTGAAAGGGGCCAATCAAACCGTAGCGGAGGACGCCGGCGCGCAAACGGTGTCCAGCTGGGCTACCAGCATCTCTGCCGGACCGGCCAATGAAGCCAGCCAGACAGTCACCTTTACCCTGACCACCGATAATGACGCGCTGTTTTCAACGCTGCCGGCGGTGGACGCAGCCACTGGCGATTTGAATTATACTCCTGGCGCGGACATGAATGGCTCGGCGACCATTTCCGTGACGCTGCATGATAATGGCGGCACGGCCAACGGCGGGGTGAACGTTTCGGCCACCCAATCGTTTAGCATTACCGTGCAGCCGGTGAACGATGCGCCGGTTGTGAGCAATGTGCCTAAATCGGGTCTGGTGAATGCGCCGCTGGCGTTTACGGCGGCCGACTTTACCGCAGCGTTCGCCGATGTGGATGGTGATGCGCTGGTTAAAATTCGGGTTGAGTGGCTGCCGGCGCACGGTGAATTGCGTTTGAACGGCACGGCCGTTACCCTACAGCAAGAAATTCTGGCTGCAGACCTGGGCGCGTTGCAGTTTATCCCGCAACAAAACTGGTTTGGCTCTACCATTTTTGGCTGGAATGGCTCCGATGGCACAGTCTACGCCGCGCAAACGGCGCAGGTGCAGATCGACATCGCTCCCTGGCCATATTCGGTATTCATCCCGGTACTCAATAAGTAACAGTTACGCAAAACATCGGGGCCGGGGAGATAGGGCGACAATTCGTTTCCCTGTCTCCCCGCCTCCCAAACGAAGATAGTATGGCTGCATTATTTTGGAAATATCAGGCTTTAGGCAACGACATGCTGGTGATTGATCCGGCTGTTTTTCCCCTGCCGCTGACTCCGGCGCGGGCGCGTTTGCTGTGCCATCGCCACTTTGGTCTGGGGGCGGATGGCATTTGTTATGGGCCGCTGCCCGGCGAGCCGGGTCCAAACAGGATGCGGTTTCTGAACCCGGATGGCAGCGAGGCG
>JAKQCM010000196.1 GCA_029559155.1 Chloroflexota bacterium | reverse complement strand
GAAGGCTGCAACTTTTTGCTGCTGGACGAGCCGATCAACCACCTGGACATCCCGTCGCGGACACGCTTTGAGCAGGCGTTAGGCCAGTTTGAAGGCACGATTTTGGCCGTGGTCCACGACCGCTATTTTATTGAGCGGTTTGCGGAGGAAGTTTGGCTGGTGGAAGACGGCCGTTTGCACACCGAATTGATCTGAAGCTTGGCGACTGGCTCAATCACCAATCTCCAGTCTCTAATTTCCTGCTACACCAACTTCTGCGCTTCCGCCAAAATCGCCTCGGCGCGCCACTCGTAAATGTCCAGGACGAGGGCCAATTCTTCCGGCGACTGCTGCAGCAGTTGGTCCAGGGTGTAGACGCCCGCCGCTTGCAGCCGTCGGGCAAAAACCAGGCCGATACCTTTGACGCGCTCCAGGTCCTCGGGGGTAACGGCCGTTTTCACACTCACCGTCCCATTGCTATCCAAGCTGATATATCGGGCAGGCTCCGCTTCTGCCTGACCCGCTGCCGTTTGCGCCTGGCGTAATCGCGTCTCGGTCTGGGCCATCCGGTCCAATAAATCGAGCGCCCCTTCCTCCGCCGACGTGCTTTTGTACCAATACCAGGCAATCACCGTCACCAACAAACTAAAAACCAGCCCTAACACGAACGTTTTTGGATTTTTCAACTGTTTCATTGCCAATCTCCTGCAGCCAAGGTGTATACGCCGCATCCATGATACGCCAAAACAGCGCCAGACCAAAACCCCGGTTAACCGCCCACCACCGCTTTGCGATAAACGGACAGCCGCCGGCGCAGCCGAAAGCCCACCTGCTCATACAACGCGCGGGCTTGCGGGTTATCCACGTTCACCGACAGCGCGGCCTGGCGATAACCCGCTGCGGCCAAACCGCTGACCATTTCCAGCAGCAGCGCCCGGCCCAATCCTTGCCGCCGGTAAGTCTGATGGACGCCCATTTGCGAGATCCAGGCCGTCTCCGGCTCCGTCCCCTCGACGTAAACAACGGCATACGCCACAGGCGCGCCATCTTGCTGCACGATGCGCGACAAGTGTGGCCGGAATTCGTCATCGTCGGGATTGGCGAAGTGGTTGGCCCAGGCTGCGGCGTCCAGCAGCGAAGCGGTGCGGCTGGCAAAAGCGGCGCGGTAGACGGCGTAAAAGTCGCCGGCGTTGGCGGGGGTCCAGGGGAACACGGCCGTTTCCGCCCTCAACACGGCTGTCGGCCCGGTCTGCCGCAAATCCAACCGCAGCTCGTCTTCGGCATACTGGCGTTCATAGCCGGAGCGGAGCAGCAGGCCGATAGTCTGCGGCTCCCGGTCGTAAAAGTAGGTGCGCAAAAAGGAGGGACGGCCGTCGGCCATCTCTTGCAAGCGGGGCACAGCCGCGGCCTCCAGCCAGCCCAGCAGCGCCCGCCCAATGCCCTGCCCGCGAAATTGGGGCTGCACCCGGCCAAAATGAAACGCGTGAACCGAATCAACCCGGTCTTCGAGCGTCAGCCAGCCCACGGCCGCTATCTCCCCGGCGGGGGAAACGGCCGTCTGGCTAAAAGCCGCCTCGGCCACCACCGCCGCCCACTCCGCCGCCGACCGGAAAATGGTCACGCCATCCAGCGGCGCACAGTCTTGCTCCAACCGCTGCAAGGCGGCCACGTCGCCGGCCTGCAGCGGCTGCCAGGCGTAACCGGGAATTGTCGGGAGGGAACCAGGGTAAGGGGTCAAGTTGATTTTCCTGAGCGCACGGCCGTTCAGCCGGAGCCGCCCTGGGTCAGCACCAAGTGGTTCAGCGCTTCTCGGGCCGCCGGCAAATGCTGCATGGCGCGCCAGTTGCCCACAATTTCCTGCGGACTTTGCATGTCGAGGAACATCTGGAAGGGATCGACCTGGGTGGGCGCGCCGCCGGCTTTGGTCTGCTGCCAATACGGCCGTAACGCCTCCCGCCAGGCATCATACTCGCGCTGCAACCAGGACCACACCCGCCTAAACTCCGGTTCGGCTTCGGCAAGCGTCATTTTTTTTCGATAGACGCCCACCATCACTTGCTCCAAACCATCCCAATAGGCCACAAATTCATCCAAGTCCGGGTTGCGATTCCACTGTCGTAAAAAGAAAGTAAACGGATTGGTCACACGATTCCCTGAACTCACTGCCTCAGCGGCTGATTAAAATTGGCTGGGGAAAAACTCGCAGCATACGATCCACCAGACTACCCAACATGATACGCCAAAATGGTTGGCGGCCAAAACCACCCATAATCAATAAATTAGATTGGTGAGTAGCCGCCGCTGCCAGCACCACATCACCCACATCATCACCGTGTTTCACCACAAATTCCGCGTCCACGCCATGATCGGCCAGATATTGGCGGGCATAATCGGCTGTTTCCGCGGTGACGCGCCCATTGACAACCACCACCACAACCAACGAGAACCCATACCGCGCGGCGCGATAGGTAGCAATAAACAGCGCTTCATTGGCCTTGGGACTGCCGTCATAAGCCAATAACATGCGATCCATCTGACTGTTAGCGTCTACCGGAACGGCCAAAATGGGGCGCGAACAGCTTTGTAGCAGCGGCGTCAGGCCGGAACGCAGCCGTTCGGCCGGGCTGAGGCCGGGTGGATGGCGCAAGCTGAAAACGACCAGATCGGCCCAGACAGAGCGGCGCAGCAGGGCTTGCGAGACGCTGCCCCAATCGACGGCAAATTCACAGCGCACACCGGCCGCCTGACAACGGCCGTAAAACTCAGCCTCGACTTGTTTGATGTGCGCCGCCTGCTGAACCTGTTCTTCGGCAGTTAAGTCGTCTTCCGGGCAGCCGACAAACAGGCCAAACAAACGGCCGTTGGCCCGACCAGCCAGTGTTAAGGCGTGGTCCAATGCCTGCTGCTGCTCGTCGTTCCCACCCACAGCCACCAGGATGTCGTTAAAAATTGCACTGGGAACCAGAGGTTCCAGCCGCTCTTCACGCCACAGGCCCGGCTGCGGTCCCGGCTCTAATTTTTCGGGAATCATGGCGTCAATCAGGCGACCGGCCACGCGGCTGATGACATTTTCCGCGCGTTCGCTTTTGGTTTCAGCCAGATTGGCAACGGCCGTTTGCGCATCCATATCCCAGCCCAACTCTTCACCCAGTTCACGCCGATAATCCGCCAACAAAGCATACAAATCGGCTTCCGTGCGCCCCGGAAACTCGTTGAACAAACCCCGCTCATACAACAAAGCCACCACCGGCATATACACTTCATCATACCAATGGCCGACAGCCTCCTCATAAGACACATCGCGTTGAAAATCCAGACCCATGAAATATTGATGGCTGCGAATATGTTCCAGCAGCATGCTGTAAAAACCGGGCCAGGTCATTTTCAGGTCCGCCCCCGGACGTATCTGGTCCAGGTTGGTTTTTTCCAGAAAATTTGCGTACCTTTCTTTTAGGATGATCTCTTCCGGGTCGTCGTCAGAATGAAGAGGAACGCGTGTGCGGACTTCCGTCACGTAAGCATCGATGGTTTGATTGCCCAATTGGCGCGCCACAGAAACGCGATGATTGCCATCACGCACAAAATAAGCGCTGCCCACTTTGTAAACGGCAATCGGCGGCACGCCGGTCGGCGATAAAAAGGCAGCTTTTACTCTGGCCCACCGCTCCTTATCGCTGTCTTTGATGGGCAAAAAATCGCGGGTATAGTCGCCTGATCTGCCCACACTGCCCACAATGGCGTCTAAAGGGATTTCCTGAATACCCTGCTCGGTCTGGCCGGTCATTTTTAATTTTTGACGCACTTCATCATACGACAGAAGCTCAGCCGACTCACTGCGCAAACGCGCCAATACTTGCTGCATCACGGCCTGTCGCCGGGCCAGACGAAAGTCTTCTACAGCCTGATGAAAATCTCGCAGGTTTGATTCTTCCATAGGTTCCTTCGATATACCTACTGTTTTGGTTTGTACTCTCGTAAAATGCGAGGATAGGGGTACAGATCCTAAGGGTTTAAGGTCCAGCTAGTCTGGCTTCTCAAGAGCAAACCCTTAGGGTCTTACGGCCGTTAACGACAAATGAGCATCGGATAGCGAAATTCGTGCAGCATCCGGTCCACGGTGCTGCCCAGCACCATGTGCTGGACGGGCCGGAAGCCAAAGCCGCCCATGATGAGCAGATCGTTGTTGTAGGTAACGGCCGTTTCCAACACTGCCTCGGCAATGGGCTTTTCGCGCAGCACATACTCGGCGCGCACGTCATAGTCAGTCAGGTATTTTTGCGCCGCTTCCAAGGCATCCGCAGAAGTGAACTGCGTTTGCACCGTCAGCACAGTTAGCGCGGTGCGCCAGCGCAGCGCCAGATAGGCGGCCACAAACAAAGCCTCGCTCGCCTTCGGGCTGCCATCATACGCCACCAGCGCCCGCTTCATACCCGACCCGCGCCCGCCAGGAACAACCAACAACGGCCGTGGGCTGCGTTGAATCAGCAGCGTAAAACCGGACCCCAGGCGCGCCAGCGGCCTGTTTATCGGCGGATTCATCAGGTTCACCACCACCAGATCCGCATACGCCGCCCGTTCGATGATGGTGCGGCTGATGTTACCCGAAGTCACGACCATTTCGCCGCGCACACCGGCGTTTTCGCAGCGCCCATCAAACACCATTTTCACATTGCTGGCTGCGGCGCTCTCGATTTCATCTTCGCCATCAACAACATGAAGGCCCAACAATCTTCCTTTTTCGCGCCGCGCCACGTCCAAAGCCTGGTCCAGCATATGCCAATCTTCGCTGCCGCCGCGCATAGGCACTAAAATTCGGGCAAACAGTCGTTTGCTGCCGCGCATAGACATCCATTCGCGCCGCCATTGGCCTGGCTCCGGGCCGTCCTCAAACCCTTCCGGCCGTAAAACGTCCAGCAGACGCTCGCCGATGCCGATGGCCTGCTTTGTGGCGGCCGGAGAATGTAGGTTGGCAAGGTCGGAAACGGCCGTTTCCAAATCAACATCCCAGCCCAACGCCTCTTCTAACTCTTCGCGCCGTTCCGACAGCAAAATATACATATCCGCTTCCGTGCGCTCCGGGAAATTGTGCAGCACGCCCTGCTCGCGGATCAGGCGAATGATGGGCATGTAGATCGTTTCGTACCAATCGGCGACCGCCTCGTGATAGGTAACAGGTTCGCCCCGCTCACTTAGCAGATGTTCGCGCTGATGGTCGATTTGGGCCAGCAGCGCCCGATAGTTGCCGGCAAAGGTCATCGACAAATCAACATCGGTAAACAGTTTGTCCAAATTGGTGTGCTCTAAAAACTCCAGATACCGCGCCTTGCAAATGATTTCCGTTGCGTCAGCGCGATCAGACAACGGCACCCGGGAATTCACTTCCATCACCCGCGCCGAGATGGTTTTGCTGCCCAACTGACGGGCCACGGAAACCCGGTGATTGCCATCGATGACAAAATAAGCGTCGCCCACTTTGTACACGTCGATGGGGGACATACCGGTCATATCGTTAACGGCCGTTTTCACCCGCACCCACCGCTCCGCATCCTGATCCGACCGGGGCATAAAACTGCGCGTAAAATCCTGATACCGCCCCACACTGCCCACAATCGCATCCAGCGGAATCTCCTGCACGCCTAATTCCTCCCCGCCAGATATTTTTAGCTTCGTGCTCACATCGTTATACGCCAACAAGTCCGTCGGCTTACCAGTCATGCGCGCCAAAAGCTGCTGCAAAGAAGCCTCGCGCCGTGCCCGCCGAAAGTCGCGCACAGCCATTTCGTGCCGCAAATCGCCCAAGTGAGTCATAGGTGTCGTTCTCTCAACAACTTCGAAATTAGAGACTAGAGACTGGTAGTCCAACCATGTGCTTTTGATAGAGGCAGCCGGGATATCCCTACCCCGCTCCGTAAAGCTCGATTAAAAATCGCGGCTACAGCCCAATCAATAAAACACTTTAGTTGGGCCACAACAGACCGGAGATTCAGCCAATCTTCAATCTCCAGCCTCCAGTCCCCGGTCTTCAGTCTCAAAATTATACACCGCCTCTGTTGACCGTTCACTAAGCGTATGTTACACTCCGCGCCGTCATGAATACATTGGCAAACTTAACCCACGTAACCGCATCTGCATTTGGTCATCACGCCCACCATCATCGGCAACGGCGGTTTTTTACCCTGGGTTAAGGCAGCGCAAATTCGCGCTATCAGCAGGTAGGTCATACAGCACCCTCCTCGGAACCCCGGGGAGGGTTTTTTGTTTGGAAGATGGTTGGTTGGTTAGTTGGTTGGTTGGTTTGATGGTTGGTTGGCTAACAAACTAACAAACCCACCAACCATCAAACCTCTTAAAGGAGACACCATGACTCGCTCAGACATTCGCCTGGCGCTGCCCAGCAAGGGAGCGCTGCAACTGGAGGCGTTGGAACTGATGGCCGACTGCGGCTTGAAAGTATTCCGGCCCAATCCGCGCCAATACAAGGCGACCATTCCCACCCTGCCCGGCGTGTCCGTGCTGTTCCAACGGCCGGGCGACATCGTCGTGGGCGTGCGGCAGGGTAGTATTGATTTTGGCATCACCGGCCTGGACATCATCGCCGAAAAAGGGACCGTGAATGGTGGCCAACCCATTTTGACCATCCACGAAGCGCTGGGGTTTGGCCCCTGCACCCTCAATCTGGCCGTGCCTGAAGAAATTCCCGTGCGTTCCCTGGCCGATTTGCGAGATTGGGCGGCCGAATTAGCAGGAGACGGCCGTTCCCTGCGCATCGCCACCAAATTTCCCAACGCCACCGGGCGTTTCCTCGACCAGCACAACGTAGCCCCCTATAAACTCATCGACGCCGAAGGCACGCTGGAAATTGCCCCGGACATCGGTTTCGCCGACCTGATCAGCGACCTGGTTTCCTCCGGCACCACCCTGCGGGATAACCATTTACGGCCGTTAACCGACGGCCTCGTCCTGGAATCCCAGGCGGCGCTCATCGCCAACCGGCAGGCGCTGCAAACCCGCCCCGAAGTGCGCGCCGTCGCCCGGCAAATGCTGGAATACATCGAAGCCCACCTGCGCGCCCAGGGTTCCTATCTCATCATCGCCAACATGCGCGGCGAGTCGCCGCCAGCCATTTCGCGGCAAATGGCGGGACGGCCGTTCATCGGCGGTCTGCAAGGCCCGACCATCGCCGCCATCGTGCCGCCAACCGACACCGGCGAAACCTGGTATTCGGTGAGCATCGTCGTGGGCAAGGCCAACCTGGTCCCGGCCATCGCCGAACTGCGGGCCATCGGCGGCAGCGGCGTCATCGTTACGCCCATCACCTACATCTTTGAAGAAGAGCCGGCGCGCTACAAAGCCATGCTGGCGGCATTAGAAGAAGATTTTTAAACGCAAAGGCGCGAAGACCGCAAAGAAACAAAAGTTCTCTTTGCGCCTTCGCGTCCTTTGCCTCTTTGCGTTAAAAAATGAGGCAGTCATGATCAAAATTTTTTCGGTAGAAGAAGCACAAAAATCTATTTTGCGGCGGGAGATGGCCCTGGAGCCGACTGTGCCGCCATCTTTGCAGGCCAGTTTGGATCGGTTGTTTGGCCGGGGAGCGACGCCGGAAACGGCCGTGTCCCACATTTTGCGCGACGTGCGCCAAAAAGGCGACTCGGCCCTGCGCGATTGGACGCTGAAAATTGACGGCGGCCAATTGACGACCATGCAAATCGACAAAGCCGAAATCCAGGCCGCCGGCCAGCGTATTCCTGCTGCGCTTTACGAAGCGCTGGTCACGGCCGCCGGGCGCATTCGCCAATTCCACCAGTTCCAACCGCTGCCCAACTGGACCACCCACGAGATGGGCGGCACCCTCGGCCAGCGCGTCACGGCCATTCAACGCGTCGGCGTCTACGTGCCCGGCGGCACCGCCCCGCTGCCCTCCAGCCTGCTAATGGCCGTCATTCCGGCGCAGGTGGCCGGCGTGGCCGAAATCGTCGTGGCCACGCCGCCGGGCAAAGACGGCAAAGTCGCCGACGTCATTTTGGCGGCCGCGCAGATTTGCGGCGTTGAGACGATTTACACGCTGGGCGGGGCGCAAGCCATCGCGGCGATGGCGTTTGGCACGGAAAGCGTGCCGCGCGTGGACAAAATTGTGGGCGCGGGCGGCCTGTTTACCACGCTGGCCAAGCGGCAGGTG
>JAKQCM010000190.1 GCA_029559155.1 Chloroflexota bacterium | reverse complement strand
GGGCCGCTGGGCGGGGCGTTCTTCCTGTGGGACGCCGCCATCAAGCGCGGCGACACGCGGCGCATCGGCCTGCTGGCCTTCGCCACGCCCATCCTTTCCACCGTGCTGCTGCTGGTCACCACCGGCCAGCCGCTGCAGTGGAACGTGGCGGTGGCGGCGGTGCTGGTGGTGGGCGCGGCGGTCTGGGGCAGCCGCTGAGCCGGCCCCAAAGGCAGTTCGGACCATCTGAGCAACGCGATGCTCGGAGTGCGCATCAGGCACGATGCCCGACAACTACCTTCGGACTGGGCGAAGGGTATTCATGCTGCGGATCTCGTTCAAATGTGGTCACGCTACACTCAATAAGCGCGACGTGGAATTTCAAATCGCCGGAGTCTTAAATCCTCTTGTAACCCGTTCCCAGCCTACCTTCGTGCCCCTTTGTTTCTGAATTTGCCGGGGAGCAGAAAAAAAACCAAATCAAGGTTAAGACTCAATCACCCGCCCACATCGCGAAACGCCGTTGTTTTGCCAAAGCAAGACCGCACTGGAGCGGCTTTGTTCAGCGTTTTTTCAGGACATATGGTTGCCCACGGAAGGAAGTTTTCAAAGTCTCAGCATCAACGATTTCGAATGTCGTTTTCCACATCCCGTAATCGCCTATGACAATATTATCAACGATTTTGTAAGTGCCCGAAAACTCGGAACCATTGGCCGGAGATATCGATCGAAAAGTTTGACCACCCATGAAGGTCACTTGGTATTTGCCACTAGAGAAAGTCCCCGAAAGTGCGATTGGCGAATGACGTGATCCTGTCGCCCCTGCGCCTGCGCCTGAACTGCTAGTCTGGTTCTTTAGAGCATATGATTGACCCTGAAATCTAGTATTCAGTGTATTTTCATCCAAAATTTCATATACCTGTTTTTTAAAACCGAGATCACCAATAATTGTGTTGCCACTTATCGTATATGTACCAGAAAATTCGGAACCATTGGCCGGAGATACAAAACGGAAAGTTTGGCCTCCCATGAATGTGACTTGATACTTCCCGCTTACGTAAACCCCTGAAATCTCTTTACCACCTGCATAAGATTGACCAATCAAAACGGTCATCATAAAAGATACAAGCAATAAAAATAACTTGTTCATTTAACGAAACCCTTATAAATAAAACAGTATCGCGCAGTCTATCAGTTTTATTCGGCCCGCGCAACCCCCGCCAAAGCGTGAGATGAGTCGTGAGTTTTCAGACGGGGAATCGGGGTTATATGGGAATCGCGGTCAGGTTCAATTAATCGCACGGCGCAACACCCACCAACTTCCTTGGCGCCCAGCCCAGGACGCAGACACCTTTGTCCGGAAAGCCGACACCACGAACGCGCGCGCACCGGGAAAGCGTGCGCGATGTCTTCCAATAGTCTTTCGGTCAAAGCGCCCCTGAATGACCAGCCGGGACGCTGCGTAGCCGCGCCATTCAGCGCCGGTTGGATTGCACCCAGCGCACGATGTCGTTGGCGGAGCCCAGGGCGCCGGGACGGCGGGCCACTTCCACGCCGCCCTGGAACAGCGCCAGCGTCGGGATGCTGCGGATGTTGAAGCGCGCGGCCAGGTTCTGATGGTCCTCCGTGTTGACCTTGACCACACGCACCCGCGGCTCCAGCTGGGCCGCGGCCTGCTCGAAGGCCGGGGCCATCATCCGGCACGGGCCGCACCACGGCGCCCAGAAGTCCACCAGCACCGGGATCTGGCTGCGGCCGATGTGGCGGTCAAAGGCGGCTTCGTCCAGCGCGACCGGCGCGCCGGTGAACAGCGGCCGGTGGCAGCCGCCGCAGTCGGGC
>JAKQCM010000171.1 GCA_029559155.1 Chloroflexota bacterium | reverse complement strand
GCGGCAAAATTCTGATCGACGCCACCAACCCCATCGCGCCCGGCTTTACCCTGGCCTATGGCAAAGACATTTCCGGCGCGGAGATGGTCGCCCGCTGGGCCAACGGGGCGCGGGTGGTGAAGGCGTTTAATTCAACCGGCGCGGAAAACATGGCCAACCCACTCTACGGCGATCAGGCCAGCACGATGTTCATCGCCGGGGATGACACCGCCGCCAAACAAACCGTCACCCAACTGGCTGAAGCGCTGGGCTTTGACGTGGCCGACGTGGGCGCGCTGCAAACGGCGCGCTATTTGGAACCGCTGGCGATGGTGTGGATTCACCTGGCGATGGTGCAGGGAAACGGCCGTCACATCGCCCTTAAGCTGCTGCGCCGCAAATAGCCCCATGGACAACGAATTCCTGACCGAAATCGCCTGCCCCAACTGCCTGGCTCCCATCGACGTGCGCCAGCACGGCCAGCACGTCACCTGCGACGCCTGCGGCAGCCAGTTTTTGCTGGAAGGGCACATTTGCCCGAACTGCCACACCTACCACCGCGAGCCGCGCGCCATTTGCCGCCAGTGCGGCCACGCGTTGACCCGCGTCTGCCCCAAATGTCAGACATCTAACTGGACCGGCGACGAATACTGCCAGAAGTGCGGCGCGGCCCTGGACATCTTCGAGATGCTGCAAAAGGTGGATGCTCGGACGCGGGCTGACCGGTTGAATGAGCGTCATGTGCAAATTCGCCAGATGAAAGAAGCGGAAGACAGAGCTGCCCAGCGGCGCATGGCCGAGATGTTGGCTCTCGAGGAAGAGCGTCAGCGTGAGGTGGCGCGCAGTCTGGCGGCCAATCAAAAACGCGACCGGCTAATGGTGCTGGCGGCGGCTGTATTGATGGTGGTTTTTGTGCTGGTGATTGTGGCGCTGGCGCTGCTGTGAGGGGGTAAAAAACGGCCGTGAGCAAAGCAGCACGGCCGTTGCTCCAGGTTTATAGATTGGACCAATCTTGGAGATTGGTCCAATCTTGCCCAGGCTAATTCATTAACTTTCACTCTCTTCTGGTTCTGGCACACGGCCGTATAACTCCGTGAGCAAACGCAAATTGTAAGCGATCTGGCCGGTAAGCATTTCCGGCGTGTAGCGCCAGCGCCAGTAGCCGCCTACTTTGCCGGGGAAATTCATGCGCGCTTCTGTGCCCAGGCGCATCAGGTCTTGCATCATGACAACGGCCGTGTCTGCCACCGACATCTGCGCCAGCCGAATCATGTCCCAGGCCACGTCATGCCCATCAACAGCCATGTACCGGCGAAAGTGATCTCGCTCGTCTTCCGTGGAACTGGTGTACCAGCCCAGGACCGTGTCGTTGTCGTGCGTGCCGGTGTAGACCACGCAGTTTTGGTCGAACGTGTGTGGCAGAAAGCCGCTGTTGCGCTCGCCGCCAAAGCCGAATTGTAGAATTTTCATGCCGGGGAAATCGAACTCGTCGCGCAAGGCAATCACTTCTGGCGTGATCAGGCCCAAATCTTCGGCGATGATGGGCAATACGCCCAACTGCTCTTTCATGGCCCGGAAGAAATCAGCCGCCGGCCCTTTTACCCACTGGCCGACAACGGCCGTTGGCTCCTCCGCCGGAATCTCCCAATACGCCTCAAAGCCGCGAAAATGATCAATGCGCACAATATCCGCCTGGAGGAAGGTCATTTGCAGGCGTTTCACCCACCAGGCGTAGTCGTTGGTTTTCATTTGCTCCCAACGGTACAGCGGATTGCCCCAGCGCTGCCCGGTTACGCTAAAATAATCCGGCGGCACCCCGGCGATAAACTCCGGCGAGCCATCTTCCTTCAGATAAAACAAATCACGGTTGGCCCATACATCGGCGCTGTCGAAAGCCACAAAAATAGGAATATCACCGATAATTTTGATGCCCCGGTCATTGGCGTATTGTTTTAGCGCCAGCCACTGCGTAAAAAACAAGAACTGCAAAAATTTGTGCAGGGCAATTTCATCGGCTAATTGGGCTGACCATGTGGCCATTGCTGCCGGTTCGCGGTAGGCAATCTCGGCCGGCCAGGTGTTCCACACGCCGCCAGATTGATCTTTGTGGAAATTTTTGACGGCCATGAACAAAGCAAAATCTTCGAGCCAGAAGCTGTTTTCGGCGCAAAACGTCTCAAACGCCGCAGCCTGTTCTGGCGCGCCATGCTGTTGGAAATGGCTAAACGCCTGCTGGAAAAGTGCGTTTTTGTACTGGATCACTTCGCCGTAATCGACGGCGTGGGAAGGGAAATAGGGGACGTTTTGCACGGCCGTTGGCGGCAAAAACCCATCCACTACCAGCCGGTCCGGGCTGATGAGTAAAGGATTCCCCGCAAAAGCGGAAAAACATTGGTAAGGCGAATCAGCATAGCCGGTAGGGCCTAAGGGCAATACCTGCCACATAGATTGCTTGCTGTTGACCAAAAAATCGACGAAGTGATAGGCATGTTCGCCCAAATCGCCGATGCCGTAGCGGCCAGGAAATGATGTGGGGTGTACCAAAACACCCGCCGCGCGTGGAAATCGCATGTGAAGTCACCTCTTTGGTTAAATGGTAAGTAGGTATGTGGACCCTAGGGGTTTAAGTTTCAAGGGGGCTACTGTTGCCATAGCAAACCCTTAGGGTCTGTATCGAAATCAAGTTTAACTGACGGTTTGCGGCTCGTTGCCGGCGCGGGCAATGGCCCAGTTATATAATTTTTCGTAGCCGATGGCCGAACGCTCCCAGGAAAAATCGGCCGTCATGCCGGTTGTTTGGATGGTTTGCCAGCGCGGTTTATCGACGTTGTACACGTAAATGGCGCGCTGGACGGCATGCCACAGGCTTTCTTCATTAAACTCGTGGAACACAAAACCGGTGACAGGCTCCTGAACGGTATCGGCCAGCCCACCGGTTGCCCGCACGATGGGCACGCTGCCATACCGCATGGCGATGAGCTGGCCCAGGCCGCACGGTTCAAACAGGGAAGGCATCAGGAACATATCGCTGCCGGCATAGATCAGCGGGGCCAGATCGGCTTCATAGGCCAGAACGGCCGTCATCTTTTCCTGATGATAGCGGGCTAACTGAGCAAACATCTGTTCATACTGGGCATCGCCGGTTCCCAAAACCACAAACTGCGCCTCGCCGGAGAATCCGTTCATGAGTTGGTGAATGACGTGGCCCATGATGTCCAGCCCTTTTTGAGAAGTGAGCCGCGAGACCATGGCCAGCAGGGGAATGTTGTCCCGTTGTGGCAGACCCAGGCGGGCTTGCAAAGCGCGCCGGTTCTTTTGCCGGCCGGTCAGGTCTTCGACGCTGAAGGGGGCGACCAGATTTTTATCGCTGGCGGCATCCCATTCGTCGTAGTCCAGGCCGTTGAGGATGCCGTGCAAATCATAGGCGCGATGACGCAGCAGGCCATCCAGCCCGGCCCCACCTTCTTTGGTCATGATTTCCAGCGCATAGGTCGGGCTGACGGTGTTGACCATGGTGGCGTGGTAAATGCCGCGACCCATGAGATTGACTTCGCCATACGGTTCTTCTGTTAAGGCATGGGTGAGGATGCCCATGTAATCAAACAGATGCCAGTTTGCGTTGCCTTGAATGGCCAGATTGTGAATGGTGTAGACGGTGGGGGTGTTGGCGAAAAATGGGTCGTTGGCGCCGGCTGTTGCCAGCCAGGTGATGGCCGGTGCGGTGTGCCAGTCGTGGCAGTGGACAACATCGGGTTTCCATTTCAGGACGCGGGCCAGTTCCAGAGCGGCCAGGCTGAAGAAGGCGAAGCGGTAGGCGTCGTCCCAATAACCATAGATGTTATCTCGTTTGAATAGATGCCATTGGGCGATGAAATAGATGGGTACGTCGCTGTTGGGCAGGTGGCTTCTAAACACGCCGCAGGGGATGGCGCCGGAACCGGTGGGGACATTGAGTTGGATGGGGAGGGCGGCGATGTCGGGGAAACGGCCGTTCTCAATGTTTTGGTAGGCCGGCATCACCACGCGAATGTCGTGTCCCATCGCTTTAATGGCTTTGGGCAGCGATCCGCCCACGTCACCCAGGCCGCCTGTCTTGGCAAAAGGGGCTACCTCTGCGCTCAGATAAAGGATTTTACGTTCGTCTGCCATCTTGAAGTCGCCTCAACTTTAGTTTGTAGTATACCTAAAACGGCATACGAGGTTACATTATACCATTGCCTTTTGTAAGCCTGCGTGGCTTGTTCGGCACGGCAGGCAGGTTGCACCTTGTCGTAGTATTCTCTCTGATTTGCTCTGGTTGTTCAACTTGCCGGAGTCAATGGGGCGACGGCCGTTTTCGGGACCCAAAAGGCAAAAAGTAGCACGGCCGTAATAGCCAGACTCGCGCCAAAAAAGAACGGCGCGCCAGGGCCAAATCCGGTCCAACTGCCTACCCCCTGCCACAACAAACCGGCGATCAGACTGGCAGGCAGCGCGGCCAGACCCACGGCCGCATGATAAAGCCCATACGCCGTGCCGCGCTGTTCTTGCGGGACAATGTCGGCCACGTAAGCGCGGGCTGTGCCCTCAACAGCGCCATAGTAGACGCCGTATAAAATGTAGAAGAGGATAATTTGCCACACGGCCGTTGCCAGCCCAAACCCAAGATACAACAGCGCATAAAACAACCAGCCGCCGATGATCAACTTCCGCCGCCCAATCCGATCAGACAGGGAGCCCAGCGGCCCGGACAGCACGGTATACACCAGATTAAACGAAATCAACATGCCTAAAATGCCCAAAACGCTCAGCCCGCGTTCCTGGGCGCGTAAAATTAAAAACGCGTCGGCCGAGTTGCCCAGCGTAAACAAGACCAGCACCAGCAAAAAGCGGCGAAAGCGTTGATCGAAGCCGCGCCAGGTAAGCCTGGGCGCTTCTCGTTTGGGGCCGGTAACGGCCGTTTCCCGCGCGCCCAAGGCCAATACCGCCACCGCCAGGAATGCCGGAATGATGCTCAGCCACACCGCTCGCTGAAACGTTTCTCGGCTCAGCGACAAAGCGCCAGCCTGACTGGCCCAAACAATGCCAAAAGCCAGGACCAATCCCAACACCGCCCCGGCCGTATCTCCGGCGCGGTGCAGTCCAAAAGCCAGCCCACGATGATCTTTGTCGATGCTGTCGGCGATCAGGGCGTCGCGTGGGGCTGTGCGCACACCCTTGCCCACCCGTTCCGCAAAACGCACGGAAAACACGCCCCACCATGACGTGACAATCAGCAAAAATGGTTTGGCCACCGCCGAAATGCCGTAGCCCATCACTGCCAGACGCTTGCGTTTGCCGACTTTGTCCGAGAACCAGCCGGAAATAACTTTCAACAGACTGGCAGTGCTTTCCGCCATCCCTTCGATAAGACCGATGCCGGCCATCCGTATGCCCAAGACATTGGCCAAAAACAACGGCAGTAAATTAAAAATCATTTCACTGGAAATATCTGTTAAAAAGCTGGTAAGCGTAACGATCCAGACATTCCGTGGTAAATCACGCACTGTTTTTTTTGTTGCAGCCATGAGACATCTCCTCTGCATGTCGCCAAAGATTGTCTGATTGTACTCCTTTCTACCCGTTTCTCTTATTGCGTAGATGGGCGTTAGCGGCTAAGATTTTAAAATGATGCGTAAAAAATTATTTCGCCAACGGCCGTTGCTCACAATCCCGCAAATTTTAATTCTGCTAACCGTGGTTGCTGCCCTTTTTATTGGCCTCGACTTAACTCGTCGGGCGCAGGCGGGGCAACTGGTAGGGGTGGGAGAAGCTTCCCTGGAACGAGAAGTCAGCATTGAGTCGACGCGCCAGGTGGAACTTCAAGCGACACTGGCTTACGTGCAAAGCGACGACTATGTGGCCGCCTACGCTCGTGAAGAAGCCGGCTACGTGCTGCCCGGCGAAAAACGAGTTGTGCCCATGGTGGCCGAAGCCACGCCTGGGCCGCCGCCGGCCGCCGCCGCCACGCCCGATCCGGCTATCAATGCCCGCCCCTGGCAAGCCTGGTGGCAGCTTCTCTCCGACGCTCCGCAGCCAGTCCGTCCCTGATTTTGCCCGGCAGACCTTTCCTGTTTGCCTGACCTGACTGCATTATCTGAATCACATGATTCTCCACCTGCTTACACTTTATGGTTTGTTATTCCTGGTGGCGACGGGATGTTTATTCGTTTTGCAGCGTTCAGGTTGGCGGCAAAATCAGCTCCGACCGGTATTATTAAGTCTTGTTGTTACCAGTCTGGTGGGCGGCGTGTTGGCTGTTTGGCAGCCGCCGGGAACGCCTATCTATTTATTCCTTCTACAGCTTGTTAATTGGGCATTATTCTTCTGGGCGTGGGAGATTTCCTGGCGTGTTGTTGGCCCGCTCCTGCTGGCGCTGGGGTTGTTTGCTTTTTTGCCGGGGCTGCCCGGCTGGGAACTGCTGGCATGGGGATTAGTAACGGCCGTTCCCCTTACCCTCTATGTTTCCCTTCGCCGCGCAACTGTGCCAACTATACCCATATTTGCCCCCGCCAAACCAACGCCCTATCAGCAGCCGGCCATCATCACCGGCGATGCATCACTCCAGGCAACCCACGCGCAGCAGCCCATTTTGGAATGTTTGGTGGATGGCATCGTGTTCAGCGGCGTCGATGGCGTGATCACCTATGTGAATCAGGCGGCTGCCACGATTATTGGCCGCAAAGTGACTGATCTGTTGGGGAATCCGGTGACGGATATTCTGACGCATTTGCCCATGCTGGCTGCCGCTTCCGCCACGGCGGAAAACGAACCTGCCGAACGCCGCCAGATAGCGGATCAGTTTGAGATTAACGGCCGTATCATTCAGGGCCGCATGACCATCATCTACAGCGCCGCCGGGTCTGCCCAGGGAACAGTCGCCATCCTGCGCGACATTACCACGGAATACCACGCCAAGCGCAGCCGCGATAATTTTCTGACGACTATCTCTCACGAACTGCGCACGCCGCTAACGGCCGTAAAAGGTTACACCGAACTCCTGGACGGCGGCGCTGGCGGCCCGCTCACCGACATGCAAAAAGCGCTCACCAAACCCATCCAGCGCAACGTCACGCGCATGGTGCAGCTCATCAATAGTCTGCTGTTTGCCGCCGCTGTAAAGGGCGGGCAAATGACCTTTACTTCTGACCATACCAACATCCCCCAACTGGTAAACCAAATCAGCCGCGAACTCATGCCCAAAGCGGCGGCCAGCGGCCAGCGATTGGTTATCGATCTGGATGAACGTCTGGGCGTCGTGCAGGCCGATCCGATGCACATGGCCACCATATTGGAAGAGCTGCTCACCAACGCCATTAAATACAACAAACCCGGCGGCGAAGTGCATATCCATGCCGTTTTGCAGAGCGATGAAGCACAGCAGCAAGAATTTATGATCCTCAGCATCCGTGATGAAGGCATTGGGATTCAGCCTGAAGACCAGACTCATCTTTTTGAGGAGTTTTTCCACCCCGAAAAAGAAGACATTCATATTCAGGCGGGGGGCATAGGGATGGGTTTATCGGTTGTTCGCTCGTTGGTGGAGGCGTATAACGGCCGTATCTGGCTAGAAAGCACGCCAGGGCAGGGCAGTACTTTCTTTTTCTTGGTTCCGGTCCGGCAGGAGGACGCCGCGGCCATTTGGTGAGTGTGTGTTAGAGTGGTCCAATCGCCAAGATTGGACCACTCATGCCATTAAAACTCAGCCAATAAGTCGGCCAGAGCTTGAGGCGACGGCCGTAACTGCTCATCGGCCAACTGCGACAACGGCGTGTCTACCAGACGGCTGATCTCCGTCAGTGTGGGGCGATCCTGATTCAGATAAATCAGGCCGGTGATAAATTCCTGGTTGTCGTGGGCCATTTGCAGGCGGCGCAGAGCTTCGATTTTATTCGCCGGATCATATTCCTCTTCCAGCTTTTGCAGCTTGATGTATGACCCATCATGCATTTCCACCAGGCGCATCTCACCCGGTTCCTGGTCGAGCAGTTCGATTTCTTCGGCCGGCGGAACCCAGCCAAAATCGTGCAAAGGCGCTTCGTGCTCACGGCCGTAACCGTAACTTTTGGTCGAGGTGTCCAGGTTGTTAAAGGCCACGCACGGACTGATGATGTCCAGAACGGCCGTGCCGTTAAAATGCAGCGCCGCCTTCATCAACTCCCGCACCTGCTTGGCGTCGCCGGAAAACGAGCGCGCCACAAACCCCGCCCCGGCAATAATCGCCTCCATGCACACATCCACAGGTGGAAATTCGTTTTCGCCGGCATACTTCAGCACTTGGCCCTGATCGGCCGTGGCCGAAAACTGCCCTTTGGTCAGGCCATACACGCCGTTGTTTTCTACCATATACACCATGCGCACGTTGCGCCGCATCAGGTGTTTGAACTGGCCCAGGCCAATGCTGCCCGTGTCGCCATCGCCGCTGACGCCGATGGCGTGCAGGGTGTGGTTGCCCATAAGGGCGCCGGTGGCGATGGATGGCATACGGCCGTGCAGCGAATTAAAACCAAACGAACCGCCCAAAAAATAAGCCGGTGATTTGCTGGAACAGCCAATCCCGCTCAGGCGCAAAATTTTACTCTGGTCGATATCCAGTTCATACGCCACCTGCACCACTTGATTGGAAATCGAGTTGTGTCCACAACCATTGCACAGCGTCGAAGGCTGGCCTTTGTAATCTTTCAGGGTTAGACCCAGTTTGTTTTCTTTTCCGCGTCGTATTTCAGTTGCCATGATTCAGTTGCTCCTTGCGAAGGGCTTCTTGAGCTTCAATTGCCTCTACTACCCAACGCGCCGTCAGAGGCAGGCCATCCATATGCGCCAAAGATACCAATCGCGCTGCATATTCGGGCGTTTCGGTCTGCAAAATTTTGTGCATCTGGCCGTCTCGATTCAATTCGACCACGTACACGCGTTCATACCGGCTGATAAATTCGCGCACGTCGTTGTTGATGGGCAGCGCGCGCAGGCGCATAAAGCTGGCCGTGACGCCACTTTTCGTCAGACGGTCGCGGGCTTCGTCGATGGCGTACTGCGTGGTGCCATAGGCGATGATGCCGAAGGAAGCGTCTTCTTTTTCGTTGATGATGGGACCGGGGACCAGCTGCCGGGAGGTCTCGAATTTGCGACGCAATCGGAGCATGTTGTTTTCCCAGTCTTGCGGTTTTTCGCTGTAGACGGCTTGCTCGTTGTGGCCTGTGCCGCGGGCAAACCAGGCGGCCAGCGGGTGCTGGTTGCCGGGCAGGGTGCGATAGGGGATGCCGTCGCCATCAACGTCTTTGTAACGGCCGTAACGGCCGTTGGCCGCCCTAATATCTTCTTCCGACATCACCTTGCCCCGCTTGATCGGCTCTTCAGGATAAGCAAATGGCTCCGTCATCCAGTTATTCATCCCCAGGTCCAGATCGCTCAGAACAAACACCGGGGTTTGCAGCGCGTCCGCCAGGTTAAAAGACGTTGTGCCAAATTCAAAACATTCTGCCACCGAAGCGGGCAGCAAAATAACATTGAGGGTATCGCCATGTCCCAGGTAATACGTAAAAAGCACGTCACCCTGGCCCGTGCGTGTGGGCAGGCCGGTACTCGGCCCAACCCGCTGCACGTCCCAAATTACCGCCGGGACTTCGGCAAAGTACCCCAGACCGGCAAATTCAGCCATCAGCGAAATGCCAGGGCCGGATGTGGCCGTCATCGCCCGCGCTCCGCTCCAACCAGCGCCCAAAATCATGCCTATGGCCGCCAATTCATCCTCGGCCTGCACCACAGCGTAGGTCGCTTGCCCCGTTTCCGGGTCGCGCCGCAGCCTGGGCAGGTAATCGTTCAGCGAATCAATAAGGCTGGTGGATGGGGTGATGGGATACCAGGCAGCAAAGGAAACGCCGCCAAAAACCGCGCCCAACCCGGCCGCTTCGTTGCCGGTGATGAGCATTTTCCCGGTTGTGGCATCCATCGGTTCCACGCGATACGGGTCGGTTTTGTTGATGTTTTCGCTGGCCCATTCGTAAGCGGCGCGCACAATGGCCATGTTGGATTCGACCAGTTTGCGTCGCTTTTTGAAGTGAACTTCCAGGGCTTCGTCTATTTTTGCCAGGGGGATGGCCAGCAAATAGGCCATCGCGCCGACATATACCATGTTGGCGATGTAGTCGTTGAGTTTGCCTTTCAGACCGCTGTCGGCGATAAATTGGCGCACGGGAATGGCGTACATGCTGATGTCGTCTCTGGTGGGTACGTTGCGCCAGTCGCCGTTGTAGAGGCAAACGCCGCCGGGGGGCAGGTCGCGGATATCCTGGTGCAACGTCACTTCGTTGAAGGCGACGAGCAGTTCGTTGGTTTCGCGGCGGGCGATATAACCATCTTTGCTGACGCGGATGTGGTACCAGGTGGGCAATCCCTGGATGTTGGAGGGGAAGATGTTTTTGCCGTTGACGGGCACGCCCATGCGGAAGATGGCGCGCAGGAGGGCCATGTTGGCCGTCTGGCTGCCGGTTCCGTTGGCGGTGGCGACGACGATGGCGAAGTCGTTGATCACAGATCCGCTTGTGGTCGTTGCTGTGGATACTTTTTCTTCAATACCCATAGTCTGGTCTCCTAAAAAATGCCAGGGGCGACGCTTTTGCGCCGCCCCGTGTGCTAAACATGATTGGTTTTTAAGTTGAAAATGAGGTGGTGGGGAAACGGCCGTTTCTCCACCACTTTACCGCTTATTACACCGTCCAAATATCCGACGAGTGATACAAACTCTTCAGATCACCCATGCCATTCCGCTCCTGGGCCATCCGCACCTGTCCCATCAACTCCTCGGTGTAGGTCGGTTTGCGCACGCTGCGGATGATACCCATTGGCGGCGGGTAGGTGGGATGTTCCATATGCGCCAGGATGTAGGCCAGCTCTTGCGACGTTTCGTCGTGAACGATCAGGTCTTTTTCGGTAAATTCGCCGCCTAAATCGACCACTTCCGGCTTAAATCCATTCAGACGCACGCCTTTGTCGTTGTTTTTGCCAAAGATCAGCGGTTTGCCATGTTCCAAATAAATCACATGATCAGAGCGCGTGCGCCGGTCGTCAATACCGGTCCACTCATTGGGATTAAAGATGACGCAGTTTTGGTAGATTTCCACAAACGACGTGCCTTCGTGGGCGGCGGCCGCTTTGAGAATTTCGCCCAGATGAACGGTGTCGGTGTCCATGGCGCGGGCCACGAAGGTGGCTTCGGCCGAAAGCGCCAGGGTCAGCGGATTGATGGGTTGTTCGATGGACCCCATTGGCGAGGACTTGGTTTTCTTGCCTTTGCGCGAAGTGGGCGAATACTGTCCTTTGGTCAGGCCGTAGATGCGGTTGTTGAAGAGCAGGATGTTCAGATTGACGTTGCGGCGAATGGCATGGATCAGGTGGTTGCCGCCGATGGACAGCCCGTCGCCGTCGCCGGTGATGACCCAGATATTCAGGTCGGGGTTGGCGGCGGCCAGGCCGGAAGCGAGTGTGGGCGCACGGCCGTGTATGCTGTGGATGCCAAAGGTGTTCATATAGTACGGGAAGCGGCTGGAGCAGCCAATGCCCGAAATGAATACGATTTTTTCTTTGGGTATGCCCAGTTCCGGCAAGACTTTTTGCAGTTGGGCCAGAATGGCGTAATCGCCGCAGCCAGGGCACCAGCGCACAGTTTGATCGGAAACGAAGTCTTTGCGTGTCAGTTCTAAAGAAATTGGTTCAGTCATGATTTTCTCCTTGATGTCGGTTGGTAGTCAACCGCTCACTGTTAATTGTTAAACAGCTCTTCAAGTTTTTGGTACACCTCGCCGATCTTAAACGGCCGTGCGTGCAATTTAGGATAAGAAACGATGTTGTCCAGGCCATAGGTGCCGCGCAAAACAAAGGCCAGTTGGCCGTTGTTTAGTTCCGGCACCAAAATGCGTTTGTAGCTGCGCAGGATTTTTTCCATGTTGCGCGGGAAAGGATTCAAGAAGCGCAGATGGGCGTGGGCGACATCGTAGTTGTGGTTTTTGCGGGCGCGGGTAACGGCCGTGCGCACCGCCCCAAATGTCCCGCCCCAGGTAACGACCAATAAATCCCCTTCCGCCGGGCCAAAGACATCTTGTTCCGGCACGGCATTCGCCAGACGGGCTACTTTTTCGGCGCG
The DNA here is from genome assembly GCA_029559155.1 of Chloroflexota bacterium. Classification (GTDB taxonomy): domain Bacteria; phylum Chloroflexota; class Anaerolineae; order Promineifilales; family Promineifilaceae; genus Leptovillus. The sequence goes on along the minus strand of JAKQCM010000171.1, from coordinate 22,582 downwards.
TAGTTTTACCATTTGTTCATGATGGCGCGGATCTTGCGAAACGTTGCCGGTAATAGGCGCTTTAGCCAGACCGCCAATGCGATGTTCCAGGCCGGGTGTGCCGGGAATGGCCCACGGCCGTCCCAAAGTCTCGTCGTCGCGCAAATAGGGGAAGAACGGCGCGTCATCTTCGCTGCGCCCTTCAGGGTGCTTCACCACAATCGGCTCAATGTCGTCCGGGTCGGGGATGAGCCACGGCTCGGAGCTGTTCGCCAGATAACCTTCCGACAGCACAAGCACGGGCGTCATGGCGCGCACGGCCAGACGGCACGCCTCGTAGGCAATATCAAAACAGTCGGACGGGCCTTTGGGCGCTAGGACGGGGATGGGGCTTTCGCCGTTACGGCCGTACAACGCTTGCAGCAAATCCGCCTGTTCGGTCTTTGTCGGCAGGCCGGTGCTGGGGCCGCCGCGCTGCACATCCACAATCACCATCGGCAGTTCCAACATAATCGCCAGGTTCATCGCCTCGCTTTTCAGCGCCAGCCCCGGGCCGCTTGTGCCGGTTACGGCCAGTGCCCCGCCAAACGCCGCCCCAATCACCGAACCCATCGCCGCAATCTCATCTTCGGCCTGGAATGTGCGAACGTCGAAGTTACGCAGCGGCGCCAGCGCATGCAAAATGTCACTGGCCGGGGTGATGGGGTAAGAGCCATAAAACAGCGGTTTGTCCATCTTCCTGGCGGCCGTTACCAGCCCTAAAGCCATGGCCTCATTGCCTGTTACATTGCGATATGTACCGGCCGGCAGCGACGCCGGGCGAATGTGGAAGCGCCGGCGGAACACTTCCGTTGTTTCGCCAAAAAAGAAACCCGTTTCCAAAGCGATTTTGTTGGCCTGGGCAATTTCCGGCTTTTTGGCAAATTTACTTTCGATCCACGATTCAGATGTGTCCAGGTTGCGATCAAAAATCCAAAAAGTCAGGCCCAGCGCAAAGAAATTTTGGCAGCGATCTTTTTCTTTTGTGGTCAGAGTTTCTAAGCCCTTCAACGCCTCGCGGGTCAGCGATGTCAGCGGAACTTCATGGACTTCGTAGCTTTTCAGGCTGCCATCTTCCAGCGGATTCGATTCGTAATCCGCTTTTTTTAGATTGGTGGGGGTGAAGGCATCGGTATTAACAATGATAATGCCGCCGATTTCCAGGTCTGGTAAGCTGGCCTTTAACGCCGCCGGGTTCATGGCTACCAGAACAAAGGGCGCGTCGCCAGGGGTTAAAATGTCGTGCTGCGACAAATTTACCTGAAAACCGCTAACGCCGGCTAACGTGCCGGCCGGGGCGCGAATTTCGGCCGGGTAATCGGGCAGCGTGCTGATGTCGTTGCCAAAAACGGCCGACGTGGTGGTGAACTGCGTCCCGGTTAACTGCATCCCGTCGCCGGAATCGCCGGCAAAGCGAATCACTACAGATTCTAGTTCCTCAAAATGGGCAGTGGGATCACTCATATCTATCTCCTCAGTTGTGAATAAATTAACCGCTGGTTCCTGTGGGCCATGTTCCGGCTATAGGAATCGTTGGCAATAAACTAAAATGGTCGGTTAATAAAGTAAGCCCTCGGTCAAAATCGTTGGCATCCAGAGCGTCTACAATTTGCTCATGGAAAGTCCAGACGTCTACCCAGTACTGGTAGTTGACAAAGCGGGTTAGTTCAGACGCTTCGTAGGCGTCCCAATAAGCCGAGAGCAGGCCCTGGACAAAAGGATTGTCCAGGTGGCTGTAAATTTTCAGGTGGAATTGGCGGTGCTCGCCGTTGGGGACGTGGGCGGGTTGGTCACGCAGCTTACGCCATGCCAGGTTTACCAGGCGGCGCAGTTCCGTTTTGTCAGTTGGAGTCAGGGAGACGACGGCATCGTGCCACATATATTTTTCGATGGCCTGACGCAGTTCGCTAAATTGGGCAAATTGGGTTTCGCCGGTTCCCAGGCTAAACAGCAGCGCGATCAGGACGGCCGGGGCAAAGTTGAAGGGTTCGCGTTGGATGCCGGTGCGTGTTTTGACAGAGACAAACCCGAGGCTGCGGGCAACTTCAAGTTGTTCGCGCAGTTTGCCGGTGCTGATGCCCAAATCGCGGCTCATTTCGTTTAGAGTGGGGAGGCGATCGCCTGCTTCGACATGATTGTCGATGAGGTATTTGATGAAATCGGAGTCTAATCTGTGTAGAAGCATAGGCCACCATCGATTTATCGAATAAATCGAATGAATCAGATGAATGGATTGTAGCAGGCTTGTTTAAGGTAAACAATAAATTGGCCTGTTTGTTTGGTAATTCTTAGCTTTTGTCGGTGAAAAGGGGGGATCAGTCGAGGAAAAGGACACGGCCGTTTAATGGCAGCCGCTCTTTTTCTTTGTGTTCGGCCGGGTAGCCGACGGTGAGAATGGCTTGCGGCTGCCAATCGGCCGGCAAGTTGAGCGTTTGGCGGACCACGTCTGGGCAAAACAGCGGCGCGCACAGCCAGCACGCACCCAATCCCAGCGCATGGGCAGCCAGCAGCAAGTTTTGCCCGGCCATGGCTGTGCTTTGAACGGCCATGATCCATTCATTTTGTTGGCGGGCAGCATCCGGATAGGTGTCCATGTCGGCCATCGACAGGCTGAGCAAGATGAGCAGGGGCGCAGTGGTCAGGCGTTGGAATGAGCGGTTCACCTCATTTTCGATGCGGTCGGCAGGGACAAGGTCTGCTTGCAGGTCCAGGCGGAGTTGGCGGCCCATTGCCAGAGCCAGTCGTTGTTTGGCGACGGCCGTTTTGAGGATGGCAAAACGCCAGGGCTGGCGGTTATGGGCTGACGGCGCCCAGATGGCGGCGGTTAGCAGTTGGGTGATGAGATCATCGGGGATGGGGTCGGGTTTGTAGCGGCGCAGAGAGCGCCGGGTGGTGAGCCAGGTGATTGTTTCGTTCATGTGGAAATGGTAGCGGGAAACGGCCGTTTAAACCACAAAGAGCCTTGCGATGGCAAGGCCCTTTGCGGGAAGAGGAGAAAAAAGGAGGACTTTGGGAATAAATAAACAACAAGAAATTGTTTTCCTTATTTCTTATTGTCGAATATGGTGCTATTTTAGAGGACAAACTGGCTGTCAACAGGCAATTCTAATACAAGGGTTTTGTAAACCAGTTAACAGTTAGAGGTTTTGGTCGGGCCAAAACCTTATTTGGGGCGAGATGTTTGGAAGTTGATTGATTTGAGGTGGATGTGACGCTTCGGTGTGAAAATTGTGGGCAGGCGGTGCAGCCAACGGACGCTGTGTGTTGGCAGTGTGGTTGGAAGTTGTCGCCTACGGCGGCGGACGTGGCGGTGGCTGACGAACGGCCGTTATCGGTGACGGCCGTTCTGGTTTATGCTGCGATCACATTGGGGATTGTTGTCTCGCTGCTGCTGGGTTTCCGCGCACTTAGCCGGTATCCGCTTGTGGTGCTGGATCCGAAAGCGCCCATCAAGCCGGGCTGGGAATTTTTAACCGACCAGCGGCAGACATTTACGCTGGAAATTCCGCCCGGCTGGACGTGGCGCGAAGATGATCTGAACGGCCGTCTTAGCGATTGGCTGGCAGACCATCCACCAGTTGGCGCGAGCCTTTACCCCTGGAATAAGTTGGTCGACGACCTGGATATTTTGTTGGCGGCCGATAATTTGGAGCCAGAAACCGCCGAACAAGTGCCCGGATTTGTGTTGGTAACGCGCAGTTACCGTCTGGCTGAGGTGACGCCGGAGCAAATGACGGCCGTGTGGCGCGACAGAGTGGCCCCTGAAAACTTGAGGGCTGTGAGCGTGGCGGCAGATTTGCATGGGGAGGCGAAGGGAACGGCCGTGTTGACAATTTCTTCCGGCGACGACGAGTGGGTTTGCCGGCAGGAAGGTGTGGCAGGGCGTGACGGCCGTTACCTGGTAATTGCCTGCCTGCCTGCCACCCTCTATGAAGCCCATGCGCCAGAACATGAGATTTTGCTATCCAGTTTTCAGCTCCTGCTGCCGCCTTCTTGACGCTCCTATGACCACCCAGTACAATGCTAACCATGTCTAACACGAACTCATCCCAGGCTGCTTCGGCCGCCGCACCCAAACAATTTAATTATGGCGGTCAGGCAGTTATCGAAGGCGTGATGATGCGCGGCTCTCGTGCTCTGGCCGTCGCTGTGCGTGATCCACAAGGCAATATTGTTGTCCATACCGAACCCCTAAACGCCAAAATATATGGCAATCGCGTCGCCCGAATGCCCTTTGTTCGTGGCCTGACCATGCTCTGGGACGCACTGGGATTGGGCATCAAAGCCCTCATGTTCTCGGCCGATGTCGCCCTCGAAGAAGAGGAAGCGGAAGACAAAAAATCGGATGGCGGCAAAGAAGCCAGCAACGTATTTGAAGGCCCGATGCAGTGGGGCACAGTCCTTTTTTCGTTAACCTTTTCCATCCTTCTGTTTTTTGTTTTCCCCACGTTTGTCGCCCGAGTAGCCGTCAATTTGCTGCAAATGAGCCAGTATCACATTCTGGAAAATATCATCGAAGGGCTTGTGCGGTTAGGACTGCTGATTGGCTACGTCTGGGTGATTGCCTTTATGCCAGACATCAAACGGTTGTACCGTTATCATGGGGCTGAGCATAAAACCATCAACGCTTACGAAGCCGGGGCAGACCTGACGCCAGCTTCCGTGGCTCGTTTCCCATTGGAACATCCGCGCTGCGGCACGGCCTTTTTGCTAACCGTGGTAGTGATTTCTATTTTGATTTATAGCTTTTTGCCGCCGATGGGCCTGGCGCTGCGGATGGCGTCGCGTATTTTGCTGCTGCCGGTGATTGCCGGTGTGGCGTATGAGTTTTTGCGCTTCTCGGCCGCCCACCAGGACAATGCCTTTATTCGCCTGATCACCAAACCGAATCTGGCGCTGCAGCATCTGACAACGGCCGAACCAGACGAGTCGATGTTGGCTGTGGCGATTGCCGCGTTTGAAAGAATGATGGCTTATGAGAAGGGCCAGGATTTAGTGCCGAACACGGCCGTTCTGGTAGAAGCGCCGATCGGTGGCGCTGCTTCCTAAGCAAGTTAGACAATTATGGCCACTCGCAAAAAAACAGCCGAAAAACAAAATGAAGTCGGCCTGATCCATTTTGAAAACTGGGAAATGGAAAAGGCCATCATTTCCTTTCAGCAAGCGGTCGATAACGATCCGGAAAACCCGGACTATCTGCTGAATCTGGCTCGTGTCTATGCGCGCAGCGGCGATTACGAGCAGGCCATGAGTTCCTTGGGCCGTTACCTGCAGGTGGAAACGGAAGGTGATGTGGCTTCCCGGTATGAACGACTGTTTTCATCGTCGCTAGACGAGGTGGAGACGGTGATGATTGAGGCGATGCGCCAGCTCAAAATGCCCCTAGATCAAATTGGCAAGGCGATTCAGATGTGGCTGGAGTTTCGAATTATGATTGGGAGACGGCCGTTTCGCACCCCCAAACCGGAATTATGGGCCGCCGGCATCACCTACGCCATCGTTAAAGTCAACTTTGCAGACCTAAAGCGCACCAACGTAGCCGCCGTTTACGGCGTCAACGAGCGCACCCTCAAAGAAAAATACGAAGAAATCGTGCAAACCCTCGATCTGATGCCCGCCGATTACCGGTATTTCACCGGCAAAAAAAACCCGCTAGATAAATTAGTAGAAGCGGCCCAACTCTTAGAAGAATTGGACCGCAGTTTTCAGGATGATGATTAAATCCTGCAAGTTTTGTACTATTTCAAGAGACGCCGAAAAGCGTCTCTTTTTTTATGCCCTACAACCCCTTTTTCGTCTCCAAAATCAAATTGTCGACGACGGCCTTCAACGCTTCGACATTGTTTTCGTCACCGCCATGCTGGCGGTAAACAGCCAACTGCCGGTCCGCGCTTGTGCCCTCTTTTAGAATAGTCCGCACATATTCCACTTCTTTGCGGCTGCCCAACTCATCCACCACATCATCCAGCAACTCCAAAAGTTCTTCCATCAAAAAGTGGAACGGGATAGCTTCTTCAATGCCAAAATCGATCAATTCCCCGTTGATGCCATACCGCACGGCGCGCCATTTATTTTCTGTGATGTGCATGTGGCGGTAATGACGCCAGGCCATATTTTGCCGGCGCAGTTTGAGCAGCTTGGCGCAAATCGCCTGAAACAGAGCGGCGATGCAGACGCATTCATCCACTGTCGTGCAAATATCGGTAATACGAAATTCCAGCGTATCGAAGATGGGATGCGGCCGAATATCCCACCAAATCTTGGCGCGTGTGTCTGATTTGCCAAACGCGCCGACTTTGCCCAGGGTTTGCTCATAATTTTTATATTCGGCCCAGGAGGTGAACGAGTGAGGAATACCCGTGCGCGGGAGCTGCTCGAATACGACGCTGCGATATGATTTCAGGCCGGTGGAACGGCCGTGCCAGAACGGCGAACTCGTCGAAAGCGCCAATAAGTGCGGAATAAAATACCGCGCCTGATTCATGATCTCAATCATCAAATCTTTCGATTCCGGAGCACTGCCAAACCCCACATGGACATGCATGCCAAAAATCAATAGTCGTCGAGCGACCCCCTGCATATCGTCCAGCAGTTCTTTATAGCGCACCCCCTCCGTAATCGACTGCTCCTCCCAACGGGCAAATGGGTGAGTCGACGCTGCGGCAATCGCCAGCCCATTTTCGGCCGCCATATCGCTCACCGCTCGACGCAGCCGCACCACTTCGGTCCGTACTTCCTTCACGTTGCGGCACACGTGGCTGCCAACTTCCACCTGCGACTGCATAAACTCCGGCTTGATGTTTAAACTAGTCGGCCGTGATTGATCTTGCGACATCAACTCCGTGATATACGAATGCAAATTACGGCTTACCGGATCAATGATCTGATATTCTTCTTCAACACCTAACGTTAATGGGGGTGTGGGCACAGACATGTTTCCTCTCCTAATTCTATTCGATTGGTCTTGCCGTGGGTTGTGGGATAAATCGTTATCAGTCAAGTTTAGATGTGATTGGGCGATGGTGCAAACCGGAAAATAGCAGGGCAGGCGGCGCGAAAAAAGAGCACCGCCTGCCCTCCCATATCAGTCCCAATGCTGCAAAAATTCTGCCAGCAAACGCACGCCAAACCCCGTGCCGCCCACGGAAACATAGCCTTGCGCCCGTTCGGTTAGAGCCATGCCGGCAATATCCAGGTGCGCCCAGTTGTAATCGGTGAACTGCTTCAAGAATACCGCCGAAGTTGCCACGCCGCCCATACGGCCGCCGGAATTCTTCATGTCGGCCACGTCGGATTTGATGGCTTGCAGGTAATCATCCCACAGCGGCAGCGGCCAAACGCGCTCCTGCGATGCCTGCCCGGCCGTCAGCAGCTTATCGCGCAGGTTGTCGTCGTTGCTAAACAAGCCGGCCGCCATGCCAATGCCCAGCGCCACCACACATGCGCCCGTCAGCGTCGCCAGATCGATAACGGCCTGCGGCTTATACCGCTGCGCGTAGACCAGCGCGTCGGCCAAAACCATGCGCCCTTCCGCATCCGTGCTGATGATTTCGATGGTCTTGCCGTTGCTGGCGGTGATCACATCGGCCGGGCGATAGGCCAGCGCGTCGGGCATGTTTTCGGTGCAGGGGGTGATGCCCACCACATGCAGAGGCAGGTCGAGCATGCCCACCACTTTCATCGCGCCCAAAACGGCCGCTGCGCCGCCCATATCCGACTTCATGGCTCCCATTCGGTCACTTGGTTTGATGGAAATGCCGCCGGTGTCGAAGGTGATCCCTTTGCCCACCAGAACGATGGTGTCCAGGTCTGCCCGATCGGCGTTGTGTTCCAGCACGATAAACTTGGGCGGAAAACCAGCGCCCTGAGCCACAGCCAGGAAAGCGCCCATGTTGTGTTTGGCCGCCCATCTTCGCCCGCCGACCGTCAGGTTCATGTTGTGGGTTTCGGCGATTTTGGTGGCTTCGGTGGCCAGTTTTTTAGGCGTGGCCACATTGGGCGGCATGTTGACCAGGTCTCGCGCCAGCTCAACTCCGGCGGCTAACGCTTTGGCTGTTTTTAGCCCGTGCTCAATGTCGCCGATTTTTTCCGGATCATGTTCTACGATAGTAAATGACTTGATGGCGTGGGCTTTTTCCGGCTTTTGTCGCGCCGCCTGATAGGTATACATCGCCAGCAAGGTTCCTTCGACGGTGGCCTGGGCGGCGGCGGCGGTTGGCAGCCCGGCTATGCCCGCGCCATGAACAATGCTGGCGACGTGTTTGGCTTTGAGGTCGCGGGCGCGTTTGATGCCCGCAGCGGCGGCTTGCCGCACGCCCTCCAGATCAAAGCTGTCTCGTTTGCCAAGGCCAACTACCAGCACACGCTGCGCCGCAATTGCCCCGCGCGGATAAATTACCGCGATTTCACCGGCTTTGCCGGTCAGGTCGCCGGCGGCGATCAGGTCGCGGACTGCGCCATCAAGCGCCTGATCCAGCGCGCCAGTTGCGCCGCCGGGCACAGTGACATCGTCGAATAAATTAACGATGAGGGTGTCGGCGGCGCTGCTTTGGATGCTGCCTTGGTTGATGCGTAATTTCATCACAGTCTCCTTTTGGCAGGGAGCAATCTCCCTGGTTGGTTGTGGGAAATATGGATTTTAGATGGTGGATTGTACCGGGAAACGTCCGTCTCCGGTAGACAACTCCCGCCACTTTCGTTATGCTTTCCCCAACTTATTCCCTGAACCGCACGGAGGTAACGATGAAACTACTCATACTTGGCGGCACGCGCTTTTTAGGCCGCGCTTTGGTAGATGCGGCGCTGGACGCCGGTTACGAATTAACTTTGTTCAATCGCGGGCAAAGCAACCCGGACCTGTATCCTCAGGTGGAACAGATTCGCGGCAGCCGCGATGGGGGATTGGCTGGTCTGCACGGCCGTCAATGGGACGCCGTCATCGACACCTGTGGTTATGTGCCCAGATTGGTTGGCGATTCGGCCCGTTTGCTGGCCGACGCCGTCGGGCATTACACCTTCATCTCGTCCATTTCTGTCTACCGGGATTTTGCCGCGCCGGGTATAACGGAGGATTCGCCGCTGGCGACGATGGCCGATGAAACGGTCGAGGAAATTACTGGCGAGACATACGGCCCCCTGAAAGTGTTGTGCGAACAGACCATTTCTGAGGCGATGAACGGCCGTGCCCTGCACGTCCGCGCCGGTCTCATTGTTGGTCCCCACGATCCAACCGACCGCTTTAGCTACTGGCCGTACCGCATTGCCCAGGGCGGCCGCGTGCTGGCTCCCGGCAGCCCAGACGCGCCGGTGCAATTTATCGACGTGCGCGATCTGGCAGCCTGGACGGTGCAGGCTACCGCGCAGGCATTGTCTGGCCCCTTCAATGCCACCGGTCCTGATCACCGCCTGTCGATGCGCGCGACGCTGGAAACTTGCCGCCAGGCGCTTGGCAGCGACGCTTCGTTTGTCTGGGTCGATGAGCCATTTTTGCTGGCCCACGACGTAGCGCCCTGGACCGATCTGCCTTTGTGGGTAACGAGCGACGAGTCTGAGGGGTTTGGCACAGTCAACTGCCGCAACGCGCAGCAGGCTGGCCTGGTTTATCGGCCGCTGGCGCAGACGGCGCAGGATACGCTGACCTGGCTGAATACCCGCCCGGCTGATTACGCCTGGCGCAATGGGCTAACGGCCGTGCGTGAGGCAGAGTTGTTGGCCTTATGGGAGTCTGGCGGCTGAACGGTCTTGGGTCTTGGAGATTGGACCAATCTCCAAGATTGGTCCAATCTAGCGCATGGACGTCGTTCTTTAATCTTGTACGGGGAGGCCGCTGGGGACGGCGGCGGGCTGAACGTGGGCCAAATCGAACACGGCCGTATCCGTCAGCGCGTGTAAAAAAGCCACCAGCGCCTCAATTTCGCCCGGTCCCAGGCGGCGGGCGGCTAACTGCGGGTCAACCGCTGCCTGCATCGCCTGTTGCATGGCCGGGTCGCGCTGCACACTGGTTTGCAAGTAGGCGGGCAGGTTGGCCGCCGCATCGTAGGCCGGCAGAGCTTCGGCCGGGTTTTGGTGGTGGGCAATGACCGCTTCCAGAGTGGCATAAGCGCCATCGTGCAGCCAGGGACCGGTAACGGCCGTATTCAGCAGCGAGGGTGTGCGAAAAGCGAATGTGTCTTCCGGGCGGCCGGTGACGCGGAAACGGCCGTAATCCAACGGCGCTTCGGCTCCCTTGCCCGGCCCCACCTGCGGCGCGGCCAGATTGTGGTACGCCTGATCGGTCAGCAGTGGGCCGTTGTGGCACTGCCCACAGCCTGCTGCGCCAAAAAACAGCACCGCGCCCCGCTTCTCCGTTTCCGAAAGCGCCGCCGAGTCGCCTTGTAAGTAAGCGTACCAGGGGCTTTGATATTGGTTGAAGGCGTCGGCTTCAAAGGCGGCGATGGCGTTGGCGGCCTGGGCGAAGGTCAGGTCGGCGGCGGGGATGGTGGGATAGGCTGCCTGAAACAGGGCGACATAATCGGGGATGGCCAGCAGCCGGGCCATCAACGTTTGCCAGACGGCCGTCCACTCATCGGCCGGAATCAGCGCCAGTTCGTTGGGTTGGCCGAACACATCCACATCTCCGGGCAAGCCGCGCATCTCGTCGATGGAGGTGACGGGAAACATGGCTTGCGCCGCCAATACGCTGTCCAGGCCAGGCGGCAGTTGGCTGCCGGCCGGGCTGACAAAGTAGCCGCGCACGCTGACGGCTACCCGGCCATCCCAAAACATGGTTTGCCAATCGGCGCTGCCGCGATTGTAGATGTCGGGGGCGTTGCGGGCGATGAGCGTACGGCCGTTGCCCAATTCGCGCTCCGGTCCTAACCCCTGGCCGCCTGTGCCGATAGACAGCGGCAGCCCGTCGCCTGTGCGCAAGGTGGGGTGATGGCATGTCGCGCAAGAGATGTCGCGGTTGCCGCTCAGTTCCTTATCAAAAAAAAGCGCCTGCCCCAAAGCCGCCAGGGCCGGATCGGCCGGGGGCGAAGGCTGGAAGGGACGAATGTCCTGAGCGGCGATGATCGCTTGCAACTGTTGGTCAACCGTTTCCACCGGCCCGCAGCCGCTGAGAATTGCACCTAGAATCAGCGCTTTTAGCGCCCAGGTCACCCAATGTCTGCTTGTTTTTCGTGTCACATTACACCTGTTGGCGGGCAGGTAACGGCCGTGTGCCTTTGCTTTTTTAGCTGCGCCCACCGATAATGAAACCTATTACCAGATTCCTGGTGATAAGGGCGATTATACAAAAAACCGTTGTCTTGGGGACCGGGGAGAATCTTCGACCGAATCCTGAATCCTGGCATGAGGCTGATGTGCTTTCTTTAGACCAACAAAATGCGCTGCGCGAGCAGTATCGTGCGCTGAATCCAGAGTGGAGGCGACGGAAGTGTATGCTAACCTGGTGCGGCAGAATTTACGGCCGTCTGCCCGCCTGCTTGATTTGGGTTGTGGTCGCGGCGGGCTGATTGAGCAGTTAGATCATCCATTGGCGCAGGCGGTGGGCGTGGACCCGGATTGGCAGTCGCTGCGCGAACATCGGCTGCCCCTGCCTCGCGCGGCGGCAACCAGCGAGGCGCTGCCGCTGGCGAATGGCTGCGTGGATGTGGCGTTTGCCAGCTGGCTGCTGGAGCATTTGGAACGGCCGTCGCTCACGATGGCGCAATTGGCGCGTGTGCTGCGGCCGGGCGGCGTGTTTGTGTTCATCACGCCCAACAAGCGCCACCCGCTGTCTGGTCTGAACCGCATGTTGGGCCGATTTGCGCGTTTGCAAGGCGCATTGGTGGCCAGGATTTACGGCCGTGCCGGCGCAGACACCTTTCCTACCTACTACCGGGCCAATACGGCTGAAGATTTGCGGCAATTGGCGGCGGCTCACGGCCTGGAACTCATCGCCCTACAGGCCATCGCCGATCCGACATATCTGGCGTTTACCCCCGCCCTTTTTCGGCTGATGATTTGGTTTGAGGCGAAATTATCCGCCGACCGGCAGCTGCATCTGGTGGGCTGCCTGCGCCGTCAGGAGTAAAAAGCTTTTGCAAGACCTATCCATCTTTCGCCGCCTGTTTTATCGTTATCTGGGGTTCGCTTACGCGTTCACGTTTCGGACCAGCCACACATTTTTTTTAGGCGCGACTGTTCGCGGCTGGATCAAGTTTTTGGGCCTGCTTTTACTGTTGGCGGCGATTGGTTTGCGTTGGGGGGTGTGGGGAATTGGGGGCACGGCCGTTTTGCTGTTTTGGCTCCATTTCAGCTATTGGCGGGCGCAAAAAGCAGGTTACAGTAAATTTGTGCCGGATGAAAACAATCCGCTGCCCGACGGGGAGGCTGCGCCGCTGCCGCCTTATCAGCGGGTGTCTTTGCACGCCACCGGCGTTTACCAGGTCACGGAATTTAGCAAAGCGGTGCTGCTGCGCCCGGCCGAATATTGGCAGGTTCCGCTGGGCCAACATATTGTGATGGTGGAACACAGGAAGCAGAAGTATCTGTACCAATTTTTTTATGCGCGCACATTGCGGCAGGTGCAGAAGGGCTGGCTGATTTTTGGCCCACGGCCGTTAGACACCCTGGCCGTCACCTTCGTCAACGCCTGGACCGAAGAGAACGACAAGCCGGAGATACTCACCGTCTACCTGTCGTTTGCGGATGCGGCCGGGCAAACGGCCGTCTGGCACATGCTGGCCAGGGATGTGGCGGCGGGGTAACGGCCGTTATCAGCCGCCAGAGGACGGCGTGGGCGTGGCGGTTGGTTCCGGCGGAGCTTCGATGGTAGGGGCGGGCGTGGTTTCACCGCCGGTCACTGTTTGCCCGGTCGTCGTGAACCCGGCATCTGCCGGCGCCGGTTCGATGGTGGGCAGCAAGCGGGCCACCAGGAGTTTATCCAGTTCATCCCAGGCAGTTTCCAGGTCGGCGGCGGCCAGCGCCGGGTTGGCGGGCAAGTTGGCGGCAGCCAGCGTGAGGCGCGTTTGCGCGGCTTGCAGCGTCGGCGAGTCGGCCGAATCTTCCGGCAGCAGCAGGATAACGGCCGTAACGGTGCGTTGGGCTTCGTCGATGTCGGCGGCGGCCAGACCGAAGTTGGTTTCCAGCAGGCGCAGTCGGGCGCGGGCGATCAGTTCCCAGGCGCGGAAAAGGGCAAGCGATTCGGCCATGTCGGTAACGGCCGTTGTGGCGGTGTCGGCCTGGGAAACGGCCGTATCGGCGGCCGCTGACGCGGCGTCTAATCCCGTCTGGATGCCGTTGACGGTGGTATTCAGGGTGTCTAATTCGCCGCCAAGCGCATCCACCTGCCCGGTGCTGGTATTGAAATCGGTTTGCAGCGCGGCCAGACCTTCACGGAGGGTGGTGATGTTTTGTACGGCCGTTTCATCATTTGCCAGCGTCGTTACCATCGAAGCATCCAAGGCCTCCAACAAACGCGCCTGCTGGTTGTAGTCCTGGGTTAGCGCATCTAACTGCCGGGTTTTTTCTGTCAATTGAGTTTGCAGGGTATTGATTTGCTCTTCCTGGCCGCGACTGGCGCCCAGAAGGGTGTCTACTTCGCGGCGCAAAATGTCGATGCGCGATTCTTGGGCCAGGAAACGGGTGGTCACGCTTTCAGTCGAACGGTTGATTTCACCGCGAATGGTTTCGTAGAGCCACAAGCTGCCCCAGGCCACGCCTACCAGGACGGCCAGAACCAGCATCGTGATGACAAAGGCGCGTAAAATGCGATAGATGCTGCGCGCCAGACGGCGAAAAAAGCCGGGTCTTTGGTTGAGGTTAGAACTTTCTTCCATGTCCGCAACTCCTTTGTTTGAACGGGCAGTCAGGCTGTTTAGGGCTGGGGCGTGACCGTGGGAGCTTCTGTCGGCACGGCCGTATTTGTCGGCGCAGGTGTGTTGGTGGGCACGGCCGTGCTGGAAGGCAGAGCCAGCGGTGTCCGGGTTGGGCGCGGGGTGCGGGTAGGCTGGCTGGCCGGTGTTTGGGTTGGGGCGACTGTGCCGCTGCCGCTTGTAGTCGTTGGGGTGGCTTTGCCGGCCGCGCCGCCATCGGCTGCGCCGCCATCGGCAGTGGGCGTGATGGTTGAGGGCTGCACTTCTTGCAGTAAATCGCGCAGGCCGCCCAGGAAGCTGTTAAACGATTCGGCGGCTGAGGCGACGGCCGTCAGTTGGATTTCTGCCTGTTCCAGCCGGTTGTCCAGGGTAGAGATGTTGGCGTAAACGGCCGTAACCTGCCCTTCCACCGTGGCCAGGTCTTGGTCCGCGTTTTGCAGCGACAGGTTGATCTCATCTTGTTGCCCGCTGAGGTCCGCCAGGCGAGTAGCCAATCCATTTACCTGGCTGTCTCGAGTGGCCAGGGTATCTTCCAGGTTGGCTTGCCGAATGGCCGCTTCGTTGATGTCGCGGCGCAGTTGGGCGTCGGCCTGGCTAAAGGTGAGTGTGCCATTAAGCCCCATCAAGACAGCCAGGCTAAACACCATGCCAAAAAACGCGCCGAGCGCCGCGCCTAACAGCAAGAACACACAGCCGCGCCGTTGCGAAACGCTTGATGTGGCGGGGGCTGCCGGGGGCGTGGATGTAGGGGCTGGCATTTGCGCAGGCGTGGCGGCCGGCGTGTCTGGGGTACTGGGTTGGGTCATATCTAACTCTTCCTCCGGTTCGGGGGGCAGCGGCGGGCGTGATTTGGTAACGGGTGACGGGGTTTCCGGGTTTATGGGCGAAACGGTAACGGCCGTGCCCAATACAATTTCCGGCTCAACCAGCGATTCTTCGACTGGCGGCGGGGGATTAGGTTCGCCATCTTGCGGCGAGGGGTCTGTTTGTTCTTCGTCCAGCATAGCCACTCCTACGAAAACAATTTAACGCAAAGGCGCAGAGAAAAATCTGTGTAATCTGCGAAATCTGCGGATTTTCATTCATGGTGTTGAGCCTACGCTCATGTCGTCTCATGTCGTCTCTTCTGAAAATGGGACACGGATTGACGCGGATGAACACGGATAACAATCCATGAAAATCCGTGTTCATCCGTGTCCCTTTCATTCATGGTGTTGAGCTTGCGCTCATGTCGTCTCCTTACGAAGCTGTTGCCGAGTTGGTTGCGGGGTGTTGTGTTTAGGCCAGGGCGCTTTCGTCGCCAGAATCGCGCACGAAAACGCAAGAGGCATCAACGATCTTGACAACTTTCTCCACAAAGTCAAGGTCTGGTTGGGCTTGCAGCCCTAAGATGCTCAGGTCGGCGGGCGGGGATTGGGGCAAGGCGTCCCAAAAGCTGCCAACCAGGAGGATGATGCGGGTATTGGCCGGCAGGCGCGCCAGATCGCGCAGTTCTTCGAGGAAGGCGAGGGCGACTGGGGTGGTTTCCTCTTGGGCGATGACCATGCAAAGGTTGATACGGCCGTTCCAATTCTGCCGAAATTGGTAGGCCAGGAGGACGGCCAGGTCTAAATTGGCCAACCGCAATCCCAGTTTCCAGTCTGGCCCCTGTTCGCGCATCCAGACATTGATCACTTGTTCTTGCCCCAAACCCACCACCGGATGTTGGGCCAATAATACAATGCCAATATGAGATAAAGCGGCGGCGCGGCTCAGCAGCCAGGCTGCTCGTTCGCGCGAGCCGTTGATTTGCAATGGTAGAAAGAGGATATTGGGACGAAAAAAACCTCCGGTGAGCACTTCCATTGCCAGCCGGGTGCCATTGATAAAATCTTCATCCTCTAACAGCGAAATCCACGCCGGTACGCCATCCTTTTGGAAAGAGTGAGCCAGGGTATCCATGTCCAATACTTGTTCCGGCTGGCCGGGCGGGTAGATGCCGATGATATGAACAGTGCCTTTGGGCAGCGTGAGGGCCGACAAAAAACGATAACTGCCGCGCAGCGCTTTGGTGGAGGTGACCGGCGCGAGGACGTTGGGACTCCAGGTGCGTTCTGGCGCAGCGGGCAGACTGCTTACGCGCTCCACGGCAAAGCGCGCCAGAGAGATAAATAACCCGCTGCGCACGTCTTCCCAGGGGGCGTTTAGCTGCCGGTGCAGCAAATAAGCATAAACAAAGACTGCCAGCGTGATGGCTACCAGGCTGAAAAGCGGGTTGATGAGGAACATGACCACCAGGCAGCCAATCATGCCAACCAGGGGCACGACTTTGGGGATGGCAAAAGTGGGGCGGAAGCTGACCATGTTGAGCATTTGCTCGATGAGAACGACGGCGTTGAGCATGAAGTAGGTGATGAGGAAAAACATGGTGATGAGCGGGGCAATGGCGTTCAGCCCGCCGCCGACCAGAGCGAAAATGATGGCCAGCAAAACGATCACGGCCGTGGCCAACATGGCGTGTCGCGGTTCACCTTCAGCGGTTTCCTGGGCGAAGAAACGGCCGTAAGGCAGCACGCCATGATTGCCCAAAGCCTGCATCACCCGTGGCGCCGCCAGCAGCGAGCCAAGCGCTGAAGAAAAAGTGGCTCCCAGCAGTCCCGCCAAAACCGCCCAGCTAAAATATGCCTTATCCACCATAACCGTGGAGTTTGTGAGCATCTCTTCCGGCGAGGCTACCCGCGCCAGCCAGAAGGCGAGGAGCAGATAAATCAGCAAGGTGATGCCGATGGCGCTCATTGTGCCTTTGGGGATGCTGCGTCGGGGATTTTCTAGCGCTCCGCTCAGGCTGATGCCGGCCATGATGCCGGTGACGGCGGGGAAAAAAACGGAGAAGACAAACCAGAAGTCCCCGTCCGGAAAGCTGCCAAGCCATGTTGGTTCATAGATCATGCCTGGCTGAACGGCCGTGGGGAAACTCCCCAGCGCGACCGAAAACAACGAGAACCCGACAATGCCTAAAATGAGAAACTGAATACGCGAGGCAAACTTTGCGCTGATGAAGGCGATAGCAAATACCACCGCAAAAGCCAAAAACACCACAATCACCATGGGGTGCTGCGGAAATATCCGCTGCCAGCCTTCGGCAAAGGCAAAAATGTAAAGAGCCGTGGATACCCCCTGCGCCAAATACAAGGGCACGCTAATGCTGCCGCCTACCTCCAGCCCCAACGATTGCGAAATAATGGAAAATGCCCCGCCCGCACCGACGCGGATATTGGTGGAAATGGAAGACACCGCTAGCCCGGTGCTGACTGTAATCACATGAGCCAGGAGAATAATGACCAGCCCTCCCAGCAAACCGGCATTCCCTACCACCCAACCCAGGCGCAAATACATGATCGCGCCCAAAATGGTAAGGACCGTCGGCACAAAGACGCCGGCAAACGTGCCGAATTTGCGTGTTTGGTCAGCATCCGCCTCGGAGCCAAGTTGTTTGATCCATTCTTGTAAGGCAGCCATTGGTATCCTCCTGGGTTGTCAATTCACATTGTACTTCCCCTGAAACCCTATACCAAGTCTCGTTGACAAACAGCATCGTTGTTTCTATACTGAACTCGCTTCAGGTGAAGTCAGAGGTATGATGCGAGAGCCGGACACCCCATTTATCGTTCTACCGGCTTTTCGCCTGAGCCAGGAGTGTAGACCATGAACCAGTCTGTCGCGCGTTTAGTGGTTCGACGCGGTCCAAACCCCAATCAAACATTCGACTTGATCCAGGAAAAAATCATCATTGGCCGTTCCTCGGCTAATGAGATAGCCATAACCGATCCTGAGATTTCCCGCAAGCATGCCCAACTGATTCGCCAGGATGCCGGTTATGCCCTGGAAGATTTGGGCAGCACCAACGGTTCATTTATCAATGACCGGCGCGTGGTTGGCCTGACCCCGCTGCATCATGGCGATGTGATCGACCTGGGCGAAGCCATCAGCCTGGTGTATGTGGTTGGCGGGTTAGAGGATGATTCCACAATGCTGGAAACTGGCGGCAGTCTGGCGGAGGTGGATACCGTGCCTGAAGGCTTACAAATTCCAGTGTACACGCCGCCGGCGTTTGTGGCTGATCCCCGGCAAGCGGCGCCACAGCCCACCAGCGACGCCGCTGTAGGTGGTTCTTCTTGTCGTCAGCGGGTGTTGTTGGGGTGTGGCTGCCTGGTTGTGCTGATGTTTTTTTGTGTGGCCACGGTTTATTTTCTGGATGCGTATGAGCAGGGGCGGTTGTTGTATTGTGGGGTTTTACGGCCGTTCTGGAATTTCATCCTCGGCCCCTTTGGCTTTGCGCCAATTTGTCCATAAAAGGATTACCACGTGACTGAAAACCCGCGCCTTCGCCCGCTTGATTTTCAACCGGTTACCCACATGGGACAACACATGTGGTATCTGCGTGATCCGCTGCAGTTGACGGCATACCAGCTTGTGATGCCGCCGGCGTTGGCTCAGATACTCATCTTTTGCGATGGCACCCGCACCGAGGCCCAGATTTACGCCGATTTTTGCCGCCATGTGGGTCAGAATGTGGATTATGACATCGTGGCTGACGCTCTGGCGCAGTTAGACACGGCCTGTTTGTTAGACAATCAGCGATCGCGGGAAGCGCAAGAAGGGTTGTTAGCCGAGTTTCGCGCCCAGCCGCACCGCCCGCCGGCGCTGGCCGACCTGAGTTACCCGGCCGATCCGCAAGCTTTGACGGCATTGTTTGGCCAGTATGGCGCGGCCGATGATTTGGCGGAATGGCAGCCGTGGCAAGGGCGGGGCATCATTTCACCGCACATCGATTACCAGCGGGGCGGGCCGGTGTATGCCAAAGTGTGGCGGCGGGCGGAAACGGCCGTTTCCCAGGCCGACCTCGTGGTAATCTTGGGTACGGACCACAACGGCAGCGCTGGTTCTGTGACCCTGACCCGGCAGGCCTATGCCACGCCATACGGCGTGCTGCCCAGCGATGCGGCGTTGATTGACAAGCTGGCAACGGCCGTAGGCGAACAATACGCCTTTGCCGAAGAACTGCACCATCGCCAGGAACATTCGATAGAACTGTCGGCCGTATGGCTGCACCACACATACCAGAAATTGGGCATTTCCCCCAGGCCCATGGTCCCCATTTTGTGCGGCTCATTCCATCACTTTGTCATGAACGGTTCTCGGCCGGCCGATGATGAACGGTTAACGGCCGTGATCAATACCCTGCGCCGCGAAACCCAGAGCCGAAATGTACTCTTTGTCGCCTCCGTCGACTTCGCCCACGTCGGCCCAAACTTTGGCGACTCCTTTGTGATGGATTCGTCGCGCCGCGCCAACCTGAAAACCACCGACGACAACCTGATGACCGCTATCCGGCGCGGCGACGCCGAAGAGTTTTACAACCAGATTGCCGCCGTTCAAGACCGTAACCGTATTTGCGGCTTCTCCTCCATTTACCTCATGCTGCGCGCGCTTGATGGCGTGGCCGACGGCCGTTGCGTCGCCTACGATCACTGCCCCGCCGACTCCCAGGATAACTCCCTCGTGTCTATTGCCGGACTGCTGTTAGATTAACGGCCGTAACCCCCATCACGTATTTCGCAATCCATAAGCCGCACATAGCTTTTTTCAGCTCAATTGTTGTAAAAACGCAACAAAACACTTGACATATTCCCGGTTTTGTTGTATTTTTACAACAGTTAATTTGTTGTATTATCCCGCATCATTAGCACCGTAGTCGGTCGTATGGCAAAAGAAGATCTGTTAGAAAATTATGCCGGCGTTCAAGAAGTAAGCGACCGCCTGAATATCCACCCAGAATCTGTGCGCAGACTCATTCGCCAGGGAAAACTACCGGCGATCAAGTTTGGCAACAAATGGTTGGTGGAAAAATCGACGCTGGAACAATACGCCAGCCGCTACGACCCCCGCCCTGGGAATAAAGCAACATTGTTGTGAGAATCGATGTCAGGAACCGCGTGTGCCTGGCATAAGTTGGAGAGGGTATCAATATGCAAAGAGCACCTGAGCTAGAAAACATAGCTTGCATTCGTGTCGTTGGCGTAGGCGGGGGTGGCTGCAACGCCGTCAACCGCATGATTAGCGAAGGCGTCACCGGCGTCGATTTCATTGCCGTCAATACCGACAATCAGGCCCTCCTACTCTCCAACGCGCCGGTACGCGTGCGCATCGGCGATAAGTTGACGCGCGGCTTGGGCGCAGGCGGCAACCCGGAGCAAGGCGAAAAAGCCGCCACAGAATCCACTGAAGAGCTGTATGAAGTGCTCAATGGATCGGACATGGTGTTTGTAACGGCCGGGATGGGCGGCGGCACGGGAACAGGAGCAGCGCCTATCATTGCCAAAGCGGCGCGAGAAATGGGCGCTTTAACCATTGGCGTCGTCACCCGGCCTTTCCTTTTCGAAGGTAGTCACCGGACCAATTCCGCCGAACAAGGGATCGAACGACTCAAAGAACACGTCGACACCCTGATCGTCATTCCGAATGACCGGTTGTTGGAGCTAACCGACAAACGTGTCTCCTTGAAAGACTCTTTCCGCATGGCCGACGACGTGCTGCGCCAGGGTATTCAGGGCATCAGCGAACTAATCACCATCCCCGGCCTGATCAACCTGGACTTTGCGGATGTAAAAACCATCATGTCTGAAGGCGGCGCAGCGTTAATGGCCGTAGGCCATGGCGAAGGCGACGACCGCGCCCGAGAAGCAGCGGAAATGGCGATTAGCTCTCGTTTGTTGGATGTAACAATTGATGGAGCGCGGGGTATTTTGTTTAACGTCACCGGCGGGCCGGATATGAGCCTGTATGAAGTGAACCAGGCTGCCGCGATCATTCGCGAAACAGCCCATCCGGACGCCAATATGATCTTTGGCGCGGTGATCGATGAAACGATGGGCGATGAGATGCGCATTACAGTCATCGCCACGGGGTTTGACCATTCATTGTCGCGTCGGCAGTTGGTGCAGAATCAGTACACACGGCCGGCAACCCCAATTACTACGCCGCCGCAGCGGCAAACGCCGCCGCCAGCCCCGGTTCGTGAGCGTGAGAATGAACCGGTACAACCAAAATTCACGCCTAACAATTTGGATATCCCTGCGTTTTTGCGCAGGCGATAGAGGCCGCCAACACCTTTGCTTTCGTTAAAGTGATTTTTTGATCGCTTGCGAAACACATCCCCTCTGCGTGCGCTCCCCGTTCAATTGGACGGGGAGCGCGTTTTT
Source organism: Chloroflexota bacterium (assembly GCA_029559155.1). Lineage (GTDB taxonomy): Bacteria > Chloroflexota > Anaerolineae > Promineifilales > Promineifilaceae > Leptovillus. Next base: position 1,485 of record JAKQCM010000171.1, on the reverse strand, counting down.
TTATGAGGGTACGGCCGTGCAACTTTCCCTGCTTGCCGTTAGTTTTAGAAAAGGGCTTGACCTGAGTAAGGGTGGATGATAGAATTCCAGCCGCTTGCCCTCATCGTCTAGGGGACCAGGACGTAGCCCTTTCAAGGCTAAGACCGGAGTTCGAATCTCCGTGAGGGCACCAGAAGCCTCGCTGAAAAGCGAGGCTTTTTATTTTGGGTTTATGCCTGCCTGCTTTACAATCTCGTCAACTGTTTTCCGCGTTGCGGCACGAGATACGATGGATCATGAAGTACGAATGATGGATGACCGATTATGGAGGAGCGCATGAGACTGGGTTTGATGTTAGGGTATGCAGGCCGGCGGATAGAACTGCCGGTTGAATTGGTGAAAGAAGCTGATCGTCTGGGTGTGTATGCGGTGTGGACGGCCGAAGCGTATGGCTCGGATGCGGTGTCGCCGCTGGCCTGGTTGGGGGCGCAAACGGAGCATATCAAACTGGGCACGGCGATCATGCAAATGCCGGGGCGCACGCCGGCCAATGCGGCGATGACGGCGATGACGCTGAACCAGTTGAGTAACGGCCGTTTCCTCATGGGCTTAGGTTTGTCCGGCCCGCAGGTGGTGGAAGGGTGGCATGGGGTGAGCTATAAACGGCCGTTAACCCGCAGCCGCGAATACGTCGAGATCGTGCGCCAAATTTTCCGCCGCGAAGACCGCCTGAGCTACGACGGCGCGCTGTACCAGATTCCCTACCAGGGCGCCGACGCCACCGGGTTGGGCAAACCGCTGAAAAGCACGCTGGAAGCGCAGCCCGACATCCCCATTTACCTGGCGGCCATCGGCCCGCAAAACGTAGAGCTGACGGCTGAAATCGCCGATGGCTGGCTGCCCATCTTCTTCTCGCCGGACAAATACGACGCCATCTACAAAGAGAGCGTGGAAGCCGGTTTCGCCAAAGCGGGCGGCGGCAAAAGCCTGGCCGACTTTGACATTGCGCCAACGGTGTCGGTGGTGGTCAACGACAACCTGGATATTTGCTACAACATGTTACGGCCGTTTCTGGCCCTCTATATCGGCGGCATGGGCGCGAAAGGCAAGAATTTTTACAATGATCTGGCGGCGCGCTACGGCTACGAAGCGGCGGCGGCCGAAATCCAAGACCTTTATCTGTCGGGAAACCAGGGCGCGGCCATGGCCAAAGTGCCCGGAGACCTGATTGACGAAGTGGCTCTGGTGGGGCCGCGCGAACGGGTAAAAGAACGCCTGAGCCGCTGGATTAACAGCCCAGTGACGACGCTGAACATGACTGTCTTCGACGTGGACACGCTGCGGACGATGGTGGAACTGCTGGCCGAAGTGGCGTAAAGAGGGAGAGTGGAGACCGGAGATTGGGCACATCGTCAATCTCCAGTCTCAGTAGTTTAAAAACCTTAACGCAAAGGGGCAAAGAGGTGAAAGACGCAAAGTTTCAAGCTCCTAAACTGCCTTTTTTGG
>JAKQCM010000158.1 GCA_029559155.1 Chloroflexota bacterium | reverse complement strand
GCAGCCATTGGGGATGGAGCAGGGGGTGAAGTATTCGGCGGCTTCCGACCCAGGCGGGTAGAAGTTGTCGACAATGCGCTGCTTGTCGATGCCCATGGCGATGGCCCGACGAACGTCCGGGTTATCAAATGGAGCAAAGGTGTTGTTGAAACCAACGTAGAAGATATTGGGGTTGACATTGGTCAGCAGTTGCAGGTTGGGGTCTGCTTCTACGGCCGGAATGTCGTCCGGGCTGACGTTGGTGATCATGTCTACGGTGCCGGCCTGGAGTTCCAGGAGACGGGCGGCGCCTTCGGCGCTCCAACGGAGCACGGCCGTTTCGGCCGGTGCCGGTTCGCCCCAATAGCCATCAAACCGCTTGAAGATGATCGAATCGCCACGCACCCAGGAATCAATCATGTATGGGCCGGTGCCGATTGGACGTTCCAGCAGTTCGCCGGTTCCACCATTGGCATCAATCCACTCGGACGGTTGAATGCCAAACGGCGTGAAGGCTACTTTGGCCAGGAAAGCAGGATCGGGCTTGCAGAGGTTAAACTGCACGGTCAATTCGTCTACGGCTTCAATCGACAAAATTTTGCCACCGTAATCGCAGTTTTCTGCAGACACCGATGTCGGGACAAATTCGCCCGTCGCTGTATCCGCGGCTGCTTCAGTGGCGACTGCTTCGGCTGTCGGGGCAATGGCTTCAACCGCTGCTTCTACAGTCGGAGCAACTTCTTCTACGGCCGCCTGGACCGTAGGCGCTACCTGCTCAACCGCCGCCTGAATGGTCGGCGCGGCTTCTTGGGCGGCTTCTTGCACCTGCTGCGCGGTTTCCGCGCTGCAGGCCACAAGCGCCACACCCAAGATGAGAATGGCAGCTAACAACAAAAACTTGCTTTTGCTTTTCATATCTCTCCTCCTATATGTTGAGATAGTGAGTAAAATGGTGCTGCAATGTTGGGATCTAACGGGAAATAGTTGTTTGCTATGTTAACAAAGGAACGGCAAAGCGACAAACGAAACGAATAAGGTAAATTTAAGGGTCTTTTTGGTGACAAAATTTAGCCAATGAGGGCCTCATTTCTTGCCAGAGCTTTCGCGGTATAATCGGAGGTATGATGAGAAATCGTGAGATTGCAGATACATTTGCGACTGTGGCCGATATGCTGGCTATTCGCGGCGATCAGATTCATCGTGTGCTGGCTTATCGCCGCGCCGCCGAAAGCATCAGCGACCTGGGCCGAGATATTCATCAGGTCTATGAGGCTGGCGCGCTGACCGAAATTCCTGGTATTGGCAAAACCCTGGCCGACAAAATCGAAGAGATGTTGACGACAGGCAAGCTGGAATTTTTTGAGCGATTGTCACAGGAAGTGCCCCCTACGCTGGTCGAGATGCTGCGCGTGGAAGGGTTAGGCCCTAAGCGTGTCAAACAAATTTACGACAGCCTGGGCATTACCACACTGGATGAATTGACGGCCGCAGCCCAAAGCGGCAAACTACGTGATTTGCCCGGTCTGGGAGCGAAATCTGAGGCGAAGCTGGTGGCGGCAATTGAAGCGTTATCGCGGCATGGCGACGGCCGTACGCCTATTGGCGACGCCTGGCCCTTAGCGCAAGAAATTCTGGCGGCACTGGCCGATTTGCCCGGCGTGAGCAAAACGGCCGTTGGCGGTTCCCTTCGCCGCAGGCGCGAAACCATCGGCGATATTGACCTGCTGGTGGCTGCCGCGGAATCGGCCCACATCATGGACACCTTTGTCAATTTGCCACAAGTCGAATCCATTTCCGGGCACGGCCCGACCAAATCCAGCGTGGTTTTACTCAACGGCGTGCAGGTTGATTTGCGCGTCTTGCCTGCCGAGCGGTGGGGCACGCTGCTGTCTTATTTCACCGGCAGCAAAAACCACAACGTTCGCCTGCGTGAATTGGCCCTTAAACAGGGCCTGAGCTTGAATGAACATGCTTTCACGCCGGAAGACGGCCGTCCCGAAATTCTGTGCCCGACTGAAGAAGATGTTTACGCCACCCTGGGTCTGCCCTATATTTTGCCCACGCTGCGCGAGGATACAGGGGAAATTGAAGCGGCTCTAAACGGCCGTCTTCCCCAGGTTGTCCAACTTGCCGACATCATTAGCGACCTCCACATGCACACCACCTGGTCCGATGGCAAACTCAGCGTTATGGAGATGGCCCAAATCGCCAAAGCCCAGGGGCTGCGCTACATCGTCATCACCGACCATTCGGTCAGTCTGGGCATTGCCAATGGGCTGTCGGTGGAACGCCTGCGCGCGCAGGCGGCCGAAGTTCGCGCCGCCGACGAGGCGTTAGGCCCAGATTTTCGCGTGCTGCACGGCACAGAAATGGAAATCAAGGCTGATGGCTCGCTGGATTATCCGGATGAGGTGCTGGCAGAGTTGGACTTTGTGATTGCCAGCCTGCACACCAGCCTCAGCCAGCCGCGTGAGCAGGTGATGGCCCGTTTGCTGAATGCGCTGCACAATCCACACGTCGACATGATCGCCCACCCAACCGGCCGTTTGCTGCCAGACCGGACCGGCGCGGATTTGGACATGGAGGTGGTGCTAGAAACGGCCGTGTCCACCCGCACCATCCTGGAAATCAACGCCAACCCAGAGCGCCTCGACCTGCGCGATAGCCATGTGCGCCGGGCCATCGAACTCGGAGTCAAAATCGCCATCAACACCGACGCCCATCACCCCGATCACTTCGCCTTTCGTCATTTTGGCGTCGCTGTGGCCCAACGCGGTTGGGCCACAGCCGGATCAATCGTTAATACCTGGCCTGTGGAGCAGTTTCTGGCCTTCGTGCAGCAGGAGAAATTTGCATGAAACAAGCGAAGCAGCAGACGCTGGTGCTAAAAAGCGTGTTTAGCGGCATCGACGAAGACAGCCTGGATGCCTTACGCGCCGTAGCTCGCCGGGTCACTTATCCGCCACAAACCATTCTAACCAACCAGGGACAAATCGAACACACCCTTTATCTGGTAATTGAGGGGAATGTGGCGGTGACCCAAATTTTGGAAAGCGGCGAAGAGCGGTTGCTGGGGTTTATTGGGCCAAACAAAAGCTTTGGCGAGATGAGCCTGATCGACGACACGCCGCGCATGGCCACCTGTAAAACAGTCGTGGAAACGACAGTTTTGGAAGTGGACGAGGCTGTTTTTGATCAGGTCGTGATGAATAGTCCGGCCGTGGCGTATGCCATGCTGCGGAAAATCTTAGAGAGCAGTCGCACGATTGACAAGGCGGCCATTCAGGAATTAAACGAGAAAAACACCTCTTTGCAGCAAGCGTACAACGAACTTCAGGCCGCCCAGGTAAAACTGGTTGAAAATGAGCGTTTGCGGCGCGAAATGGAACTGGCGGCGCAGGTGCAGCGCAGTTTGCTGCCAGATTCCTTGCCAGATTTTCCCGATTATCATTTTGCGGCCTATATTGAACCGGCGCGGCAGGTGGGCGGCGATTTTTACGATGTCGTGGCTTTGGATGCCGAACATGTGGGCATTGTTCTGGCGGATGTGGCCGATAAGGGGTTTCACGCGGCCTTGTTCATGGCTGTCTCGCGCACCTTGTTTTTGCAAGAGGGCAAACATTCGTTGTCGCCTGCGCAGGTGGCTTTGGCCGTTCATCGCGGCATGATGGATGTGTCGGCGACGGACGATATTTTTGTGACGGCGTTTTATGGCGTCTTACATCGGCCGAGCGGCCGTCTGACGTATGTGCGCGCGGCTCAGGAACGGCCGTTGCTCTATCGCCCTGAAACCGATGTACAGGCGCTGTTGGGAAACGGCCGTTTCCTGGGCATGTTTGATGAGCTGGAACTCCAGGAAGACACCGTCTGGTTGCAGCCCGGCGACCGCTTGATCATTTTTAGCGACGGCGTGCCGGATGCTGTGAATCCTGCCGGCGTGCGGTACGGTTATGAACGGCTGCACGCCGCATTGGAAACCGGCGGCCATTTTTCCGCCCCGCGTCTAGTTCAGCATATCGTCGCCGACCTGGACCGATTTTCGTTGGATGCCGCCCCCTTCGATGACGTAACCCTGCTGGTCATCGCCGCCTGACGCTGCCGGAGCAGGAGTACGGCCGTGAGAAACCGGAAACAACCTCCACTCTCTCATGGCCGAAAATGCAGAGAAATCACCTGAAAAACTAATCAACGAACCGGAGAGTACATGGCTCGATATCAAGTACCGCCGGATCCACGCGATCCGGACAGTAAGCTAACCAACAAACGCCTACGGCGTCAGCGCCGCGACGGCAGCGAACCGATTCCCTGGCTCTGGCTCGGTTTGGGCATTCTGGTAACGATTGTGGGCATGGGCGTCGCCTATGGCATTGTGACAAATTTCTTGTTTCGTGCCCCGCTGGCAGTGGAGCCTCTGGAGCCCACGGTGATTGTCCTGACCGCTCCGCCCAGTCCAACCCCAACCATCACGCCAGATTTGCCAACGCCAACGGCCGTGCCCACCTCTACCCCTGTGGCCACGCGCGATTTCGCCGTCGCGCCCGACGAAGTGCAAGCCGGTTATTATGCGCGTGTGGCCAACACCGGCGGGGTTGGCGTGACGGTGCGCGGCGGGCCAAGCGTCAACAATGCGTCCATCACCGTGGCCAGCGATGGCACAATCGTCTTTGTCCTTGGCGGGCCGGAAGAAGGCAACGATTTGCTCTGGTGGAATATCCGTCTGGACGACGACACTGAGGGCTGGGCGGCGGCCGATTACCTGGAACCATCGGCCGCGCCGGGCAATTGATCAATTTTGACCCGATGACAAGGCAGCACGGTAAACGCATTCACATCAATGGCATTGTCCAGGGGGTGGGTTTCCGCCCCTTTGTGTTTGGCCTGGCGGATCGTTACGGGCTGGCCGGCTGGGTGCGCAATACGTCGGCCGGCGTGGATATTGAAGTAGACGGCGCGCCGGACGCGCTGGCTCAATTTGTCGCCGCCCTGACGGCCGAAGCGCCGCCGCTGGCCCAAATCGACGACCTGACCGCCGAGGATATTCCGGCCAATGGCTTTGTGGGCTTTGAAATTGTGGCCTCAACGGCCGTACCCCACGCCTTCCAACCCATCTCCCCCGACGTGTGCGTCTGCGACGACTGCCTGAGCGAACTGTTCGACCCGACCGACCGCCGCTACCTGTACCCGTTCATCAACTGCACCAACTGCGGCCCGCGTTTCACCATCATCCAGGACATCCCCTACGACCGGCCGCTGACGACCATGGCCCCGTTCGCCATGTGCCCCGACTGCCGCCGCGAGTATGAAAACCCCCTGGACCGCCGCTTCCACGCGCAGCCGGTGGCCTGCCCGGCCTGCGGACCGCAAGTGTGGCTGGAACGCGGAGTGGAGAGTGCGGAGTGCGGAGTGGAAGAAAATTCCGCACTCCCCACTCCGCACTCCGCACTTAAAGTGGCCCAGCGCCTGTTGGCAGAGGGCAAAATTCTGGCGATTAAGGGCTTGGGCGGCTTTCATCTGGCGTGTGATGCGCTGAATGACACGGCCGTTTCCACCCTCCGCGACCGCAAACTGCGCCGCGACAAACCCTTCGCCCTCATGATGCCCGATCTGGAAACGGTTGAGCAGCACTGTTATGTCAATGACTCCGAACGCAGTCTGCTGCTTTCCCGCGAACGCCCCATCGTCCTGCTGCGCCGCCGCCCCGATTCGCCCATCGCCCGCGCTTGCGCCCCCGGTCAGGAGCACCTCGGCGTGATGCTGCCTTACACGCCCCTTCACTACCTGCTCTTCCACCAATCGGAAATCGTAAATCGTAAATTCGCAATCCTGGTCATGACCAGCGGCAACCTCAGCGAAGAACCCATTGCCTACCGCAACGACGAGGCCCGCGAGCGGCTGGCCGCCCTGGCCGACGCCTTCCTGATGCACAACCGCGACATCCACATCCGCTGCGACGACTCGGTAGTGCGGAGTGTAGAGTGCGGAGTGCGGAGTGCGGAATCTACTCCGCACTCCGCACTCCGCACTCCGCACTTGCTGCTCCCACTGCGCCGTTCGCGGGGCTATGCGCCGTTTCCGGTGAAGCTGCCCTGGAGCGTACCGCCGATTTTAGCGGCGGGAGCGGAGTTGAAGAACACGTTTTGTCTCACGAACGGCCGTTACGCCTTCCTCAGCCACCACATCGGCGACCTGGAAAATTATGAGACGCTGCAATCGTTTGAGCAGGGCGTGGCCCATTTTGAAAAATTATTCCGCGTGCGACCGGAGATCATCGCCTACGACATGCACCCCAACTATTTGGCGACGCGCTATGCGCTGGCGCGGGCGCAGCGGGAGGGGCTGACGGCCGTGGCCGTGCAGCACCATCACGCCCACATCGCCGCCTGTCTGGCCGAAAACGGCCATCCCGGCGACCGCCCGGTCATCGGCGTCAGTTTTGACGGCACCGGCTACGGCGACGATGGCGCGATCTGGGGCGGCGAATTTTTCATCGCCGATTACGCGGGCTATAAACGGCCGTATCACCTGGCCTACACCCCCCTGCCCGGCGGCGACCTGGCCGTCAAAGAACCCTGGCGTCTCGCCCTGGCCTGGCTGAAACACCTGAGTG
>JAKQCM010000102.1 GCA_029559155.1 Chloroflexota bacterium | reverse complement strand
GGGCCGGGACTTCGTGTAACCACCAAGAGGTCCCACCCCAAGATACAGGCACAAGCAGAAGAATAAGAAGTTTATCCCTATAAGGTGACCAACTTCTTTCCGTTCTAAAGCACAAAAAAAGAGACGCATCACGCCTTCTCCAATGAATGCCAGAGAGCGAAACGGCCGTTTCCCACCCCCTGCCTCCGCCAATAACACGGCCCAGCCGGCTCTACGCCGCTCTTAGGCCGTCTCTGGCCGGCGGCACGGCCGTTTGGATAATACCGCTTTGTCGCTACCGCCAATCTACGCCTTGCTGTCACCGGTTGTCCGGCTGCAGGTCTACCTACCAGGCCTCCCTCGTTCCCCGGCATCCCTTTCATAACCAGGTCTTGGAGTTGGCGGTTGATCCGCTTTTGCCGGCCCTTTGGCCGCAGCGTATGTTGTCCGGTGTAGCTGTTGGGCAGCTGCCAGGCCAGGTAGGTCTTTCCCTGCCGACCCTGCCGGCCGTCGTAATCCTGCAGCGTAAACAGGGCCTGCCCCTGCCGCCAGGCCCTTTCTTCCTGCCCTCCTTCCGTAGCCGCCTCGCCGATGGCGAAGTTGGCCAGCGTCTGTATACCGACCCGCGCCTCATAGGTCCGTTGGCTGGTTCGCCCCACCCCGCTCAACCCGGCCAGGGTGTCGCGGGCGATGGGCATGGCGGAACGCCGCGCTTCGTTTTTGGCGCGGCCGCTGTGGAAAGCGGCATACAGGTGGGCGCGAAAAGCGCCGATGCCCGAGAGCAGGGCTGACAGAGGCAGTGCCACCGGCTGCCCGGTCAGGCGCTCTACTCCCAAAGCCGCCGCTACGCGCGCCGCCGAGCGCAGCCAGATCCGCTCCTTGTCGCGCGTCCAGTAGACGCCTTCCCCGGCCCGCAGCAGGTTGCGCAGCTGCCGTTTGCCGCAGAGGTAATGGATTGAGGATTTTGTGGTGAGGGATTGGGTGATGTTGTCTATGCGAAGTACACCACGGCCTTCCCCGTCGAGAAAACGGGACATTAGCCACAGCCGTCCGGCCGCTTCCTGGCCCTGGCGCAGCATAGCCAGGCCCATGTCGGGATAGAGTTTAACTGCCTCTACAGCTGGTGGAGTGTGGCCGGCAGGAATTGGCGCGGCCGCGGCGGTTTCTGGCTTGACCGCCCCACAGGTCGATTCCCAGGCAGGAGCCGTCTGAGACACGAACTGTGGTCGCCAGCGGCGCAGGGCTGCCGTTAATGGGGCACTACCCCACCCCAAATGCGCTGGCAAGGAAACAACCGATTCGCCGAGAATCGGAAGTATCGCAGCAGCAGCCTGGGTAAAACCACCCTTGGTTGGCTGAACGGGGCAGTCAGGTAGGCTGTCTGGTTGGTCAGCAGCCTGAACCTGTGCGCGTAAGGCGTAAAGCCGTCGATTAGCTGCCGCCAACTGTGGCGACAGCTCGGTGATGCGACCGTCCATGCTATGGCACAGGCTTACCTAAGCGCCAACAGGCCCACTCTAAAGGACGCCAGCGCGGATTTGTCGTCGACACTACCTACAATAAAGTCCAGAGGGCTTATGTTGCAGTTGCCGCCGATAATTCCACACCTTATCAGGAGGTAGGGGGCATTGACACAGGGATCAGCCTGTGCTATTCTCCTAAATGACTATAGCCGCATTGGGAATCTGAGATACAGAGACCCCCTCCCCACTAAAGGGGCTTTTGAGCTGAGCATGCGGACAAATGCTTGGTTCAGCAAAAGATGCGGTTCAACTGATACATCAGGCAAAACAAGCTAGTGCGCCAACACTGGCTTTTTTGCTTTATGGTGACCATGATGCACACATCATGCCGCCATACGGGGACATTCAGCCACCCGTCGCTGGCAACCAGCAAAAGCTAATTGCCAGCGACCGAAGACTCAAGGATCCATCGGTCGTAAAATAAATTGAGTTCTGTATGGTTTTGGGGGAAAAGGACGGGAAACGCTTGACGAAACGTTCAATTCAATGGTAATCTACATAATGTACTCACAAGATGCGGATATGCCCATCCCATCACCCAGACCCTTGTCA
>JAKQCM010000101.1 GCA_029559155.1 Chloroflexota bacterium | reverse complement strand
AGGTTTTACAACGCTTTGTAAGTCATAAATCACCTGTTCCTACGTAAATCGTTAGACTTCTCACGCCAGATTGAATGATTGTGCGCTTGAATCAGTTGTGGACTGATTCATTCTGCAGCCCTGCCTCTGGCGACGATAGCGAATGGGACGATATGGAGTTTTTAAGGTTCAGTTTAATAGCTCAGGCGAAATAACGCCAGAGTCCAGTAAGGTTTTACCCTGACAAGATTGGTCCAATCTTGGAGATTGGACCAATCTGCAACTGCTCTCTAGCTCTAGCTCTGGCTCTAGCTCTGGCTCTAGCTACTTCTACAGGAGACTTGATGAATAACTGGTTATTGTATGGCGCATATGGTTATACCGGGCGGCTTCTGGCCGAGGAAGCGATCAAACGAGGCCACAATCCAATTCTGGCCGGGCGTGATGCGCAGAAAACGGCCGTTCTCGCCCAACAACTCAACCTCGACCACATCGCCCTGGACCTGAACGACAGCGAAAAACTGCATCAGGTCGTGGCCGGGGTGGACCTGGTGCTGCACGCCGCCGGCCCCTTCATTCACACCAGCGAGCCGATGGTGCAAGCCTGCCTGGCCGGACAAACCCATTACCTGGACATCACCGGCGAAATTCCAGTCTTTGAAAACACGCTGTCCTACGACGCCCACGCCCGCGAGCAGGGCATCGCCCTGGTATCCGGCGTTGGTTTTGATATTGTGCCGACAGACTGTCTGGGCAGTTATGTGGCGGCTAAATTACCCGGCGCAACCCACCTGGAAATCGCCTTCATGGGATTAACCCGGGCCAGTTCCGGCACGGCCAAGACCATGCTGGCCATGATGGCCAACATGCCGCAAGCGGGATTGGTGCGGCGCAACGGCCGTCTCGAACCACAACCCTTTGGCGCAGGACAAAAAGACGTGCTGTTTAGCAACGGCCGTACCCTCACCGTCGTGCCCATCCCCTGGGGCGATCTGGCCACTGCCCAGCTTTCCACCGGCATCCCCAACGTCACAGCCTACATGGCCATCTCGCTGCCACCGGGAACGCGCGTCTTGTCGCCGCTGTTCCAACGCCTGATGAAGGTTGGGCTGGCGCGGCGCGTCAGCGGGAAACTGGTCGATTGGGTGATCAGCGGGCCGGACGAAGAGATGCGGCAAACAGCGCGCAGTTATCTCTGGGCCTGCGCCACCGATGAGGCCGGCAACAAACGCGAAGCCTGGCTGGAATCTCTAGAAGCGTACCGGTTAACGGCCGTCGCCGGTATCCTGGCCGTCGAAAAAACACTCACCAACCACCCTGTCGGCGCTTTGTCGCCGTCGCTGGCCTTTGGCGCAGATTTTGTCCTGGAAATTGAAGGCACGCGCCGGATCGACGCGCTGTAATGCGCGTGGCGTAGAATGGACCAATCTTAAAGATTGGTCCATTCTACGCCAACCAATACCCGCCATGAAGAAACTAACCCAAGGCCTACGGGCATTACGGCCGTTCTCCTTTCTACTTGCCTTCCTGGTTGTTAGCGCCATCACCGCCGGGTTGTGGTGGCTGCGCGAAGACCTGACGCTGGCCAACATCTCCCTTATCTACATCATCGGCACCTTTGTAGTCGCCGTGTGGCTCGGAACCGGACCAGCCCTGACCGCTGCGATCTACACTTTTTTCTCGTTCAACTTTTTCCTCATCAAGCCCTATTACACCCTGGCCGTCGAAGACCCGCGTGAACTGATCGACCTGCTGGTTTACCTGCTGGTGGCCGTGATTGCCAGCCAACTGGCCGCATATGCTCGAGAGCAGGCCGAAGCCGCCCGCCGTCACGCCGCCGAACAAAATGTGTTATACAGTCTCAGCAGCGCCTTTAACCAGTTAACAGACCAGGCCAGCATCAGCCAGACGCTGGAGGAGCAGCTGCCAACTTATTTGCCGGTAAGCCGGGTGGAGATGCTGCCGGAAGCGGGCAACAAGGCCGATGCAGGCCAGCCGGACGATGAGCCGACGACTTCCTATCTTATCTTGCAAACCGGCGACACAATTTTTGGCACACTGCGAGTGGTGTTTACGGCCGTGCCCACCGATTCCCAGATGCGCCTGCTGATGGCCTGCACGGTTCAGGCGGCAATGGCCTTGCAGCGCATCCAACTCACGGAAAGCGCGCAGCGCAGCCACACCCTGGAAGAAGCCGACCGGCTCAAAACAGCCTTGCTGCGCGCCGTTTCCCACGATTTGCGCACGCCGCTTACCATCATCAAAACCTCCGCCGATAATTTAATCGACCTGCATGCCCGTCTGCCGGAGGCGGAACAATTGGAGATGATCCGGACCATCAGCAGCGAAGCCGATCATTTGAACCTGCTGGTGGGCAACTTGCTGGATATGTCGCGGCTGCAAGCCGGGGCTATGCGCATTAACCGCCATTGGAATACGTTGGAGGAGGTGGCCGGCGATGTGGCGGCGCGTGTCTGGCAGCGGCATCAGGCAGAACGGCTGTGGCTAAATTTTCCCGACAATTATCCGCTGGCGCAGTTTGATTATGGACTGGTGCTGCAGGCGGTTAGCAACATTGTGGAGAACGCTCTGCGGTATGAACCGCCTACTTCACAGGTGGAAATTCGCGGCGAATCTAACGCGGACGAGGTGCGGCTGCTGATAATCAATCATGGCCCCACCATTCCGGATGAGCTGAAAGAACAGGTGATGGCTCCATTTTTTCATGGCAAAGACGGCCGTATCGGCCTGGGGCTGGCCATTAGCAAAGGAATTATAGATTTACATCACGGCCGTGTGTGGGTGGAAGACACGCCCAAAGGCGGGGCCACCTTTGTCCTGGCCCTGCCCCGCGAAGGTTCCACCCCGCCGCTGCACGAGGGAGGTAGCTGATGTTGATTCTGGTTGTCGACGATGAACCACAAATTCGTAAATTATTACAGACCGGGCTGAGCGGGTATGGCTATCAGGTAATCACGGCGGCGAATGGACAGGAAGCGCTTACGGCCGTGGCCCAACGCCAACCCAATGCTGTTATCCTGGACATCTCGCTGGGGTCGGAGCCGGATGGGTTGGAGGTATGCCGCCGCCTGCGCGAATGGAGTCAGGTGCCAATTGTGATGCTCTCGGTGCGCAGCGGTGAAACCAGCAAGGTGGCCGCTCTGGACGCCGGGGCCGATGATTACCTGACCAAACCCTTTGGCATGGAAGAACTGCGGGCGCGGATTCAGGCTGTGCTGCGGCGGGCGTCCATGGAACCGGCGTCATCGCCAACGGCCGTTATCCGCAGCGGCGACTTAATGATCGACCTGGCCAACCGGCGGGTCACCGTCAACCAGCAGGAAGTCCACTTCACCCCCTTTGAATACGACATCCTGCGCCTGCTGGCGACGCATCCCGGGCAAATCATGACCCATCAAACCATCCTCGCTCAGGTGTGGGGCAGCGATTACCAGGACATGACCCACTACATTCGCATCTACGTCAACCAGATTCGTAAAAAGCTGGGCGAAAACCCCGCCGCCAACCTGCGCTACATCCTCACCGAACCGGGAATCGGCTACCGGTTCGTGGAACACCAGCCCAAACCCTAAGGGTTTCCCCCCGACCAATTAAACCGCCCACCACCCAAACCCTAAGGGTTTTCCCACGAGCAATTAAACCGCCCACCACCAAACCCTTAGGGTTTTCCCTTCCCCCATCTTTACAGAATCTTTACGCCTTCCCCCTCATTCCCTGACACGATCTTTACGGCCGTCCTTATACAATCCTAAAAGGTGTTAAACACAAAAAGGAGTTGAGCTATGCCACCAACAAAATTAATGATTGTGTTAGGCGAACGACAATGGACCATGCAAGCGCTGCACCTGGCCTGCGCCATGGCGCGGCGACAGGATGTAACCCTGATCCTCGTCAAGATGGTCCCGGTCGTGCATCCCCAAATGCTGGGCACGGCTTCCGGCAACCTGCACTTCACCCTGCAAGACGAACAGGAACTGCAAGAATATGCCTCCACGGCCGAAGATTACGGCGTAAGCTTTGAACTGACTGTCTGCCAGTATGCCAGCTTTATTCATGCCGTGGTGGATGTGGCCGAACAATTGGCGATAACGGCCGTATTCGCCGCCATCCCCCACAGCCACGTACCCTTCTGGGTCCCTATCAACCGCTGGTGGCTCCGCCTGCAGCTCAACTGGCACAACCGCCACCTGTACACCTTAGAACCATCCGGCGGCGACCTGGAATGGACGCCCGCCATCCTCTATCACAAATAAAGGCAGACCCTCTTCAGACCCTAAGGGTTTGCCTATGAGAAGCTAGCCCCCTTGGGAACTCAAACCCTTAGGGTCCTGTAGCCATCGCAGACCCTAAGGGTTTGCACCTGAGAAGCCGGCTCTCTGGGAACTTAAACCCTTCGGGTCTTTGCAGAAAAACTTAATCGCGACAATAAAGGAACCGTTTCTAAAATGGTCGAACAAACAACACGCAAACCAAAACACTTTTCATTATCACGCCTGCTGATCGGCAAACCGCTGCCCACCAACGACCTGGAACATCAAACCGTCAGCCGCAAGATTGGGCTGGCCGTATTCGCCTCCGATGCACTCTCCTCCACCGCCTATGCAACCGAGGAAATCCTCTTCATTCTCGCCCTGGCCGGAACCAGCAGCGCCGTCTTCGGTATATCCATCCCCCTGGCGATTGCCATCTCTATCCTGCTGATCATCGTCACCATTTCTTACCGGCAGACCATCTACGCATACCCCAATGGTGGTGGCGCTTATATCGTCGCCCGCGACAACCTGGGCGAAGTAGCCGCCCAAATTGCCGGCGCAGCCCTTCTAACCGACTACATCCTCACGGTTGCCGTGAGCGTTTCGTCGGGCGTCGCCCAGATCACCTCCGCCTTTCCCCTGCTGCTCCCCCTGCGCGTCGAACTGGCCCTGGCCGTCATCTTTGTGATGACTGTCGTCAACCTGCGCGGGGTGAAAGAAAGCGGCTCCATCTTTGCCGTGCCCACATATTTCTTTCTGGGAACCATGCTGCTGACATTGGCGGTGGGATTGTACCGCTACTCCACGGGCACACTCGGCGTGGTGACCGGCGTTGAAGTAGTGCAGACGACCATCCAACCGTTGACCTTGTTTCTGATCTTACGCGCTTTCTCCAGCGGCTCGGCGGCGCTGACAGGCATTGAGGCCATCTCCAACGGCATCACCGCCTTCAAAGAGCCACGCAGCCACAATGCGGCCGTCACCTTGCAGTGGATGAGCGGTATCCTGATCACCATCTTCCTGAGCATCACCTTCCTGGCGCACCAGATTCAGGCCGTGCCCAGCGAAACAGAGACGATCATTTCGCAGTTAGGTCGGGTGGTGTTTGGCAATGGCAGCATTTTGTATCTGGCGATGGTGGCCGGCACGGCGCTCATCTTGTTGATGGCCGCCAATACCAGTTATGCCGACTTCCCCCGGTTGGCGGCTTTACACGCCGGCGATGGTTTCTTGCCCCGGCAGTTAACTTATCGCGGCGGCCGTCTGGTCTTTTCCTGGGGCATTATGACGCTGGCCACGCTGGCCTCATTGCTGGTCATTGTGATGAGGGCGCGTACGACGGCGTTGATCCCGCTGTATGCCATCGGCGTATTTCTTAGCTTTACCATTTCGCAGAGCGGCATGGTGGTGCGCCTGCGCAAGATAGGCAAATTAAAGCCGGGCGAAAGTATTCAGGGCCTGGAAACTGTCATGTCTTATGACCCGCGCTGGCGCTTAAAAGCCGTGGTCAGCGCCCTGGGCGCTGTTTGCACGGGCATTGTGATGTTGATCTTTGCCGTAACCAAGTTTACGTCCGGAGCCTGGTTTGTCATTCTGCTGATTCCGGTACTGGTGTTTGCCTTCTTCCGCGTGCACCATCATTACAAAGATGTGGCCCACGCCCTGACGCTGCAAGAAAAGACGTATGACATTTCCTCGCATCCTGTTTATACGGTGGTGCTGGTGGATGGCGTCCATGCCGGCACGATTCAACTGATCAACTTTGCCAAGTCGCTCAATCATCCCTGGCACGCGGTGCATATTGGCGTGAACCCGGAAAAGTCGATAAAGGTGCGCCAGCTGTGGGACGAACGCATTGGCGAAGGGGAGTTGGTGATTGTGCCCTCGCCGTATCGCCAGCTGAACCGGCCGATTCGGGCGTATGTGGAAACGCTGCTGCGCGAAAACCCGGATACGTTTGTCCATGTGGTGGTCGGGCATCTGGCGATGGATTCTCCCTGGAAGCAGGCGCTGCACCAGAACAGCGTGTTGATCTTTAATATGGCGCTGAATGGGTTGGAGCGGGTGGTCGTGACGATTGTGCCGCACCAGATTACGCGCGAGGATATGCACGAAGCGAACAATGGCAAACCAGTAGACCGCAATATGTTTACCAGCCATGATTTACGCCGGGAGAAGAACGAGAGTTAGTTTGTTATAAGACCCTAAGGGTTTTTGGAAACCCTTAGGGTCTTTCTTGATCCAGACCCTAAGGGTTTGATCTTGGGCAACTGGATTAGTTGGGAGTTAAACCCTTAGGGTCTTGCGTAATTACTCAGCGGGGGTTTCAGAGAGGCGGGGGCCGGTGATGATTTCTGCCTGACTCAGCTCTCCGGCGGTGATGGTTACGGATTGGCGGTATTCGATATCCTGGATTTTGACGTAGAGGGTGTAAATCCCAGGCAGTAAGTCGGAGAAGACGAAGTTTTCGGCGTAGCCTTCATCGGGGTTGATGAGGTGGTCGGGGTCGTCGAGGTAAGTCCAGGTGTTGAGGAATTGGGTCTGGCCGTCACGGCCGTCTACCAATGTCACCGTCACCCCCTGCCACGGCCGGCCGTCCGGGTCCACCAATCGCCCGGCAAGCACACCCCGCGTCTCCCCAGGACCAACCCACAACATCGGGTTGCGCGTCGCGCCAAACGCATTTTCGCCGACGCGTACCTCAAAATGCAGGTGCGGGCTGGTCGCCGCCCCGCCCACGCCAATCTCAGCCACTTGCTCCCCCTGAGCCACCCGTTGGTCCGTCTCCACGGTAATGCCCAACACATGCCCATACAACGAATAGACAGGCTGCCCCTGCCAGGTCATGTCGTGGCGAATAACCACCAGATGGCCGTACCAATCACAACGCCAACCGAACCACGCTTCTGCATCCGGGCCGGCATAGACCACCAGCCCATCGGCGGCGGCCAGCACGGCCGTGCCCATCGCCTCGGCCGAATCAACCCCATTGTGCAGCAGGTAACGGCCGTTCCCATCCCACCCATAAGGAAAGGTCCCATTCACCAGAAAACGGCCGCCGCCGGGTAACGGCTTGGCCAGCCAAAAATGGGCGCTGCTCAGCGTCGGGTCTGGCGCAGGCCAGATGTGCGCGCCAAGGGTATTGCGCTCGTAGTCCGGTTTCAGCGGCGCTTCGGCCGGGCACTGCGGCAGATCCGCCGCCAGGGCCGCGCGAGTGGGCGCAGGCGTGAGCGTGGGCGTGCGGCTGGGTTTTGTGGTGGGCGTGGCTGTGGGTTTGGCCGTCGGCGTGGCCGAGGCAACGGCCGTGGCCGCTGCGGTGGGAGGCACGGCCGTTGCCGCTGCGGTTGGGGGCACGGCCGTGGCCGTGGTGGTGGGCGGATCAGCCGTGGCTGTGGGCGAACTGGCCAGGGCGGCCAGCGTCGGCAGCACTTGCGCCTGGGCCAGCCCGCCACCCGCCGCCGGACCGCAAGCCGCCAGGAAGACGATCAGCGCGGCCAACAGCACCGCGCCGGTAAAGGGTCGTTTGGATGATGCATACATGGCGCGTATTGTCTATCAGGGGGAAACGGCCGTCAAACGGCTAAGTCATCACGGGCCTGAGTACTCTTATACTCGCGCAATTGAAATACCTTGGGCGTTTTGGCGGGGCGTAAACGCCCCGGCAGCCAAACGACGCCGGGTAAACCCGGCTTTTTTCCTCTTTAGCCCCGTTCACGGGGCGTTGTTCTACAGCCGGGGGCTTTAGCCCCCGGCGCAGGCAGCCGCCGAGGGGTCTGTTGGCGAAAAAAACATGCCCTCGGCGGCCGCCGTCCCCTCTCCCCGGCCCTCTCCCAAAGGGCGAGGGAGCCAGACTTCCCCTCCCTTTGGGAGGGGACTGAGGGGAGGGTGAGCCGCCAACCTTAAGAAGTTGTAAACAGAACGTGACCCAGGGGTGAGAAACGGCCGTTCCCCCTTCCCCCTCCTCCCCATTTCCCGGTACAATCCCGCCTCGACTTGAGATTGGTCCAATCTTAAAGATTGGACCAATCTGGCCCAATACAAAGGATGAGAAGACAGATGAAACGAACTTATTTCTTAATCTTGGCCCTCGCTGCCCTGCTGGTACTAGCCGCCTGCCAACAGCAGCCCAGCCCAACGGCCGTTCCCCCCACCGACCAGCCAACCAACGAACCCATCAGCCAACCCACCGATACGGCCGTGCCCCCCAGCCAACCCACCGACGAACCGGCCGCCCCACCGGAACCCACTGACGAACCCGAAGCCACCGCCCCACCCACCACCGCCCAATTCCCCCTTGCCCCCATCATTAACGACGAAGGCGGCCCTGTCAGCATCACCGGCGTCGTCACCTACACCAACCCCTTCTTCACCCTCGGCGTCGCCGAACCCGTCGTCATCCTGGAAGATCAGGCCGGCTTTGTGGATCGCAACGAGCACTTCCTCATGCCCGTCGAATCGCAGGCCCTGGGGCAAATCACCTCCGATTTCTTCGAGTCCCCCTTTAGCTACAGCCTCGCCCTGCCCATCGAGCCGCAGGGCAGCCTGCGCGACGTCGACAACGACGGCCAAACCGACACCGGCGTGCAAGTCTTCGCCGTCGCCTACTGGACCAACACCTTCGGCGACCCCTACCTGGAAGAACGCGACCTCAGCGGCGGCGGCTGGTCCACCGCCTACGCCTCCACCCGCATCAGCGAAGACGCCGACAAAGACCGCGAAGTCGTCGGCGGCGACTATCTGGTCTACGCCCCCGACGATCAGCAGGGCTTCCCCAGCGGCTTCGGC
>JAKQCM010000097.1 GCA_029559155.1 Chloroflexota bacterium | reverse complement strand
TACCTCTAGGTATCCGGGACCGTCTCCTCTTCAGACTCTTGGTACCAGTTAACAATTCGTCCTCAGACCAGTAGGTTCTAAACAGTTTAGCACCAGGCGTTGATAGTGCGTTGCGGTGTATTTTCATTCATGGTGGTCGGCGGCAGCCGGTGAAGTCTCCTCCGAAAATAATTTAACGCAAAGGCGCAGAGAAAAATCTGCGTCATCGGCGAAATCTGCGGATTTTCATTCATGGTGTTGAGCTTGCGCTCATGTCGTCTCCTCAGCAAACATCCTAATCGTTGGCGGGGCATTCTACCATGATCGGCAAAAGCGGGAAAACTCCGGATATTTTCGGGCAATTGCCATGCCTCTTGCGCGCCGAATTTTGCAAACAAAAAGAGGGTGATGGCTGGCATCACCCTCTTGGCGACAAGCAATGAATGAATCTTTTCTAGCTTGAATACGGCTCATCCTCCGAAATCACCTTGCCCATTCCCGGGTCGGATGACTCTTCGGGCATAATAATCCACAGGATAATGTAGGCGATGACACCGCCGCCCACAAAAACCGAAAACAACACAAACAAAGCCCGGATGAGTGTCGGATCGACATTGAAATAGTGACCCAAACCACCGCACACACCGGCAAACATACGATTATCTTTTGAACGGGCTAATTTTTTATCGTTGGACATCATGTACCTCCATGAATCTATTGGCCGGGAAACGGCCGTTTTCTAAAACTCATATCCTTTCACTCCGCCTATACGATAGACCACCCCTGTGGTTGCAATCCATAAACATCAAATCCAACGTAACACAAAGGTTCGTCAGCGCCCAATCTACCAGCTTCAGCCGCTTAAGGGTAAAATGGCTAAACGATCAATTACCCTTTAGTCAATCGGTTTTGGAGATGACCTGAGATGAAGAATTTAATACTCGCTGCGCTGCTGCTCCTGGTTTTGGCCGCCTGCGGTCCGTCTGCGGCAGAGCCAACCCCGACACCCGACACCGGCTCCCCTGCCCGCGCCACCCCAACCGCCGATCAAACCTTACTCACGCCCATCAGCGGCGGCCAAAACAATCTGACCGGCTACCCGCCGCCGCCACCGACGGCCACCCCCCTGCCAGAAAATTACCCACCGCCAGCCCAACCTGTTCCCGCCAATCCTTACCCGGCCGTTGATGACGCCGGCACGATGTGGATCCTTCATCCGCTGGGGCTGCAATGCGCCGACACCAGCAGTTACGCCTACACCAATGTCCAGGCCGCGCGCGCCGACCTGACGGCCGCCGGTATCACGGTCTTCCAGGTGGAAACCATTGAGTTGGCAGTTTGCCAGGCGTGCGACTGCCCCACCTCCACGCATTACCACGCCCAAATCGCCGCTGCCGACTTAAACAAAGCCCAAACCCTGGGCTGGACGGCCGAATAACCAAAGGAAACCATTATGCTTCGTTTTTTAACCGCAGGTGAATCACATGGGCCGGAATTAACGGCCGTTCTCGAAGGCATCCCCGCCGGCCTTACCCTGGACATGGACGAACTCAACCGCCAGATGGCCCGCCGCCAGCTTGGTTATGGCTCCGGCGGCCGGATGAAGATAGAAAAAGACGCCGTGCGCATCACCGCCGGCTACATGAATGACCAGACAACCGGCGGCCCTCTGGCGCTGCACATGACCAACCGCGACTTCGCTAAATGGCGCGACCGCGACATCGCGCCCATTACCGTGCCCCGCCCCGGCCACGCCGACCTGACCGGCGCGGTGAAATATGGCTACCGCGAACTGCGCGTGGCCCTGGAACGCGCGTCAGCGCGAGAAACGGCCGCGCGCGTAGCCATCGGCGCGATTTGCCAGCAGTTGTTGGCGCAGTTTGGGGTGACGATTGGCAGTTACGTGGTGAGCATTGGCCAGGTAACGGCCGTTATCCCCGCCGACCTGCCCTACCCCGCCCGCTTCGCCATCGCCGAAACCAACGACGTGCGCTGCCCGGTGGAAACGGCCGTGCCCCTCATGCGCCAGCACATCAGCGACATCATGCAAGCCAAAGACACCATCGGCGGCGTGTTCGAGATCGTCGCCCTGGGCGTGCCCGCCGGGCTGGGCAGCCACGTCCACTGGGACCGCCGCCTCGACGCCTTGCTGATGGGGTCCGTCGGTTCCATCCACGCCGTCAAAGGCGTGGAAATCGGCCCGGCTTTCGCCAACACCAGCCTGCCCGGTTCCCAGGTCCACGACGAAATTTACCTGGACGACGATGGGCAAACCCTGGTGCGGCGCACCAACCACAGCGGCGGCTTCGAAGGCGGCATCACCACCGGCGAACCCATTGTCGTGCGCGCCGCCATGAAGCCCATTTCCACTGTGCTCAACCCGCGTCATTCCGTCGATCTGGCCACCGGCGCGGAAGCCGTTACCGTCTACGAACGCTCCGATTTCTGCGCCGTGCCCCGCGCCGGCGTCGTCGGCGAAGCGATGGTCGCCTGGACGCTGGCCAACGCCCTGCTGGAAAAACTGGGCGGCGACAGCATCGCCGAAATGCAGCCTCGTTTTGCAGCCCTGCGCCGCGCCCGCCTAAACGACCTGCCGATGGACAATGTCTCCTGGAATTTCGGTTACGAATAAAACCCCATGAAAAACCTATGAGCGGCCCAACCATCACGAAAGCAGTCCCGCAGACTCCGCACTCCGCACTCCGCACTCCGCAATTCCTGGCCGAAGCGACCGCCCTGCTGCTCATCTTGCTGCTGGCTGCCTGGCTGCGCCTGGGCTGGCCCGGCGTCAACTCCTTTGGCTTCGACGAGGCGCGAGTGAGCGATATGGCGCTGCAAATGGCTCGCGGCGGCAAATTTGCCGCCCTGGGGATGCAGTCGTCCACCGGCGTGCCGAACTTTGCCGCGACGGTCTGGTTTTTCGCCTTACCTTTCGCCATTTCAACCAATCCAGCAGTCGCCAACAATTTAGTTGCCCTGCTGAATGTTCTGGCAGTGGTCGGGATGTGGTGGTTGGGACGCGCAGCCTGGGGCAAACCGGCCGGATTGGTCGCCGGGTTGTTATTTGCCGCGTCGCCTTATCTGGTTTTTTACAGCCGCAGCATTTGGAGCCAGAATTTACTGGCCCCGCTGGCGATTTTGTGGGCCGTGGCCATCGTCGCCGGGCTAAAAAACAACAATCCCTCGCTGATTGGCCTGCACGCGTTTCTGGCCGGATTTGTGGGGCAAATTCATTTCGCCGGTTTTGCTCTGGCGCTGGCTTCGTTGTGGATCGGTTTCCGCTTCCGGCTGTGGCGCTGGTGGACGGCCGTTACCGCCGGGCTGCTCCTGGCAGGTATGCTGGCTTTACCGACCATCACCATCATCTGGCGCAGCGGCGACGGAGCCAAAGCAGTCATTCGCGGCTTGTTAGAAGATGGCACGGCCACGGCCGTAGACCAATTTGCCGCCTGGCACCAGCTGCGCCAGTTGAGCCTGAGCCAGGGATGGGAAAAGTTCTGGCTCAATACGGATTGGGGCTGGCCGCCGCTGCTGGCCGCCGGTTTGCAAATGGGCGGCGTGCTGGTGGCTGTCCTGGTCGTCATTGGGGCGCTGGCTGCCGCCCGAACGATGGCGCAAGATTTGCGCCCCTCCCGGCGTGCGTCCCAAACGCCAACAGGCCGGGAAATTTTGAGCAGTTTTGTGCTTATCTGGGCCGTGGCCGCACCGCTGCTGTTTATGCTGCCGCGTACGCCCGTTTTCCCGCAGTACCAACTGGTATCGCTGCCGGCGCTGTTTCTACTGGCAGGCGGCGCGGTGGGCGTCTGGCCCAAACGGGCGTGGCAGATAGGAGTAGTCGGCACGGCCGTTTTCATTGCCAGCTTCCAGGCCACGGCCGTCGCGCAAACGCTCACGTCAGTAGCCGACACCTTTGTTCCCGGCGGGATGGGGACGCCGCTGCGCTATCCGCAAACGGCCGTGCGGCAGTTGATGGCTGACGGCCGTCCCATCGTCGTGGAAACCTTTGGCGACATTCCCGAGTTTGACGGCGACGCGGCGATGTTTAAAGTGCTGTTGTGGGGTTATCCGACGCAAATTGTGGACGCGCGCCATGTTCTGTTGATTCCCGATGGACCCGCGAACTTGCTGTTTACCTATGAGAATTTGGCGGCATGGGAGGTGGCAACGGCCGTTGGCCTCACCGGCGCCGTCCGGGAACTGCCCCGCCGCGACGGCGAGCTGCCCTACCTGGCGCTAACCGTGGACGACGTGGCGTTGGTGGGATTTCAGACATTACCGCAGCCGGTAAAACTGGCAAACGGCGCGGAATTGTTGGGTTGGCAGATAATGGATTTACCGGAAAGCGGGCAGATTCGCCTGATCACCCATTGGCAGTTTACCGGCGAGCCACAAGAAGGGCATTTCCAACAATTCAACCACCTGTATCTGCCGGGAGCCGAGGCCCCCAGCGAGGTGCAAGACGTCTATACTTCGTCGCGGGCGTGGCAACAGGGCGATCACCTCATCACCTGGGTAGAATTTGCCCGGCCCGCTGAACCGCCGGCTTATTTCCACGTCGGCATGTACACATGGCCGGATTTGCAGCGCTCCCCGGTGTTAGGCCGCGACGGGATTGACCCGTTGTATCCGATTCAGTTGGATTGGAAATCGGAAAATGATGAACAGTAACAACTGTTCAGGGTTCTCTGGCAAGACCCCAAGGGTTTAATGCCCAAATAATCCAAATTTTCCAGGTCAAACCCTTGGGGTTTGCATATCCGCTACGCCTCGCCCTCAACAAGTTTGCCGCTGGCCCGCCAGGTGCGTTTGGCGTCCTGGTAACCCATTTCATACAGTTCGTCGTGCCCTTTTCGCGTGTAGCGCACAATTTGCTCTACGGGAATCGGTTTTTTAGGCGCGACGATGATGGGGTCTGGCAGCGCCTGGAATTTATTTTGGAAAATATCGGGGATGCCATCACCATCGGCGTCCGTGAGGATAAATTCCTGGCCTTCTTTAATTTTTTCGATGAGCAGCGCATTGGTCGCCCGCAGCCGGGCATTTTCCACTTCTAAGCGCACCAGGTCATTGATGCGGCGAAAGAGCTTTAAATCGGCCTGGAATGAGGCGAGTAAAGCCCATTCGAGGGTCATACTGACAGTCGAAAACATGTTGTGCGGCGTATCGGCCGGGGTATCTTCGTCGTCTTCCCAGGGGGTCATAATGACCACGACGATTTCTTCCGCGCCGGCGTCGATGGCCGGTCCCAGGGGCGTATTGGCGACAGTTGCGCCATCCCAGTAAAGATTTTCGTGCAGTTGGGTGGCTGGATAAACGATGGGAATGGAGCAGCTGGCGATGATATGGTCTAATCCCAAAGGTTCATAACGCATCCGGCTGGGGTAAACGTCGGGCGTATTGCCAAAGACGTGCAAACGGCCGTTACTGACTTCTGTGGCCGTGACCCGAAGATGAACTTTGGCCTCGTCAGAGTTGATGCGGTCAAAATTGACCCAACCTTCGCGTTGGAGGGTGTCGCGCAGCGGAGCTGTGTCCAGAAGGAAGTTTTCAGTCAGGGCGTTGAGATTGGCTTTTTGCACGTCCTGAGTGCGCAGCCGTTTCCACAGCGACCAGAGGGAATAAGCGTTGTGGCCAGAGGCAATAGCCGCGCCATTTACCGCACCGATGGACGTCCCGACGACGATGTCGGGCAGCCATTCGTGTTCTTCCAGAAAGCGCAGCACGCCGACATGGTAAGCGCCGCGCCCGCCGCCGCCGGATAAAACCAATGCTTTTTTACGATTTTCAGTAGGCATGTTTTCCTCTTTTGGTAATTGGATGCAGATTTTTACGACGAGGCGCGATAAAAATCTGTCACGCCGGATCAACCGATAAGCCAGGGTGGGCGGTCGGGGGATTTGCTGGACTTTGCGGCCTGAATTTTTGCGCCTGGCGGACAGACGGGCAGTGTGACATGAAAGCGGCTGCCAGGCAAGCGGGTTTCGTCTTCGCCATCGGATTCGACCCAGATACGGCCGTCATGCGCTTCTACCACCCCTTTGACAATTGGCAGCCCCAACCCAGGACCGGCGCCCTTAAATTTGGTACTCCCGGTCGAATGGAGCTGCGGGTCGCCAATACGAAAGAATTTTTCAAAGATGAGTTCATGATAACGCGCATCAATGCCAATGCCCGTATCGGCGACCACAACTTCTATAAAATTATTGTCGCCATTCTGGCTGGGGATGATGCTGCCTTCGACCTGAATGCTGCCATGATCAGGCGTGTATTTGACGGCGTTGCCCAGCAAATTGGTAAATGCCTGGACCAGCCGCTTAAAGTCGGCCTGGATGGGCGGCAGCTCTGCAAGGCCAGATGTTGTCAGGGTGATGCGCCGATCGCGGAGAGCGGTATTCAGCGGTTCCAACGCCAGCCGGACAATCGTTTCCATCTTTGTTTCCATAAAGGTGAGCTGCATGCCATCCACGTCTATCTGGCTGGCGTCTAACATGGCGCTGATGAGGCTTTCCAGGCGCATTGTGGCGCGATTGATGTGCCCGACAATTTCTTTGGTTTGTTCCTGGGTTAGCGAGTGAGTGTCGTTCATGGCAGCCAGGATATCGGCGTAGCCTTTAACCTGGGTAAGCGGGGTGCGCAATTCGTGCGAGGCAATGGTGATGAAGTCAGATTTGACCTGATCCATGATTTCCAGGCGTTCATTTTGGCGCACCAGGTCTACGTTCAGGGTGTTGATTTTTTCATTTTGCCCTTCTAGTTCGCTGTACAAGCGGGCATTTTGCAAGGCGATAACGGTCTGATCGGCCAGTACTTGCATGAGGTCGAGTTCGCCGGGCTGGTAAGGGACACCGGAACGTTTGGGGCCGATGGCGATGACACCATCGAGGCCGCTGGCAGAACCGACTGGGACGTAGGCTTCCATAGCCATTTCTTTAAGCCAGGACACGGCCGTATCCCCCATCTGGCCATACGTCGGGTTAAAATCTAGCTCATATTGCAGCAGCGGCTGGTGCTGCTGCGTCATTGTGTCCAAAAACAGATGGTTAACAGGCAGCCTGACGGTGTGGCGAGGAATGGCTCCAATCCCTGGAACCGGCTCAATTTCCGCTTCGCCATTCTTGGGCGTAACCAGCATCAACGCGCCGCGATTGGTCTCGAATTTATCGCTGAGAATGCCCAGAATCAATTGGGACAACTGCTGCACGTCTAAGGTGCGCGAAATCGCCTGGCTGTAATCGCGCACGATCTGGTTGGGGTCGAACCCTTCGCCAAACAGGTAGCGATAGGTTATGCGTTCCACAAAATTACGCAGCGGTTGGTAGACGATGAAACTGAAAACGGCCGTCAGCGCCGTCACAATCAGGGTCGTGCGAAATTGGTTCTGGGTCAGGCGTTGGACAAGCAAAATCAAACCGGTAAGCGGCAGCGCCGAGATGAGAACAATAATGAAATAAGCGATGCTGCGGCGCACGCGGGTTCGAACATCGAAAATGCGATGCGACGAGACCGCATATGCTAGCCCCAAAACGCCTATCCAACGCATAATTTGCCCGGCAACCGTCAGACCGGTCAGCCGGACAAACATCAGGGCTTCGCCGCTAAAAACGACCAGCAATGTCAGAGTCCAGAAGAGCAGACGATTGGCATGCCAGGGAAAATCGGTATGGCGATAATCGCGCCAGGTGCGCAGAAGAATAAACAAACTGAGGGCGATCCAGGTGAGAAAGGAGATGAGGCTGCTGACGGTGATCGTCGCCCAGGTAGAATCGGCCAACAGGCGAAGGGGCTGTTCGGGGATAAAAATATCGACCAGAACAGTGGCCAGGATAGCTGTCCCGGAAAGAAGAAGCCAGGGTTTTTGTTGCGGCCATTTGACGTAGACGGCCGTTGTCATGCCCAAAAATGTCGTCCCTACCAGCAAGGCCTTACTCGGCAAGTTGTGGGGCAAATTGCTGTAAGGCACAAAAAAAAGCAGGAATTCCCAAATAATGGACGCGCCTAAAAAGGCTAAAAACCACTTCAGGGCCGATTCTTGCCGGCTGCGACGCAGGGAGGGGGCAATTAATAAAAAGGTGTAGGCAACGGCGGCCAAAAGAGGAAGAATGGAAACAATCTCGGCTGTGGTCATGAACTACTGCCTACGGTTTAAATCTTACGAGCGGAGTAAACATCCAACACATCAACCAATTATCCCCGATCGCCCAAGAAATTCATACCGGGGTGAAAGAGTCGTCAGGGATGTTACGCACCAAACCCTTCGAGCTTTCACCAGAAGAACTGCGTAACATGAGATGGTAATTGTAACGGCCGTTTCTGGCGATGCCAATTAAGCCATCCGAGTAATTGTTCAGGATTCTCTGGCAAGACCCCAAG
>JAKQCM010000078.1 GCA_029559155.1 Chloroflexota bacterium | reverse complement strand
ACCACCATCAACAAATTGGCGAACGGCGGATGCCGCAACGTTGATGTCCATTTGCGTTCTATAATGGTGTGCGATGCGTCTGCCATCCGAAACAAACGCGTGCTGCTCCTGGACGACGTCACAACAACCGGGAACAGCTTGTACGCCTGCCGAGAACTTCTGTTGACGGCTGGCGCAGCCACAGTTGTGTGCCTTGCCTTGGCACAAACCGCTTGAGAGGTCTGTCATGATACCAACGGAACAAATACTGGCTCTGCTGGAGACGCCGGGAATCGGTCGCAAAACCGTACAGCGTGTGTTGGAGGGGGCGGTTTCCGCCCCCTTGTTTCCTGATGGTTATTTGGAAATCCTCGCAGACCTAAAGAAGACATTTCCCCGTACACGCCTCCCTGGTAAAGACGAGCTGCTGTCGGGCATGGGTCGCGCTGCGGGCATCTTAAAGGCGGCGGCGGGTTTGGACATCCGCGTTGTTGGATTCCATGATTCTGATTATCTGACGACGTTGAAGACGATCCCGGATCCACCTGTGATCTTGTTCGTTAAGGGTGATGTTTGCTGTCTGTCGGATGCCGTGGCCATTGCCGTTGTGGGGACGCGCACGCCGACGAACTATGGCGCTGGATGTGCAAATGCTATCGGCCGGCAGCTAGCCAGCATGGGTGTTGTGGTGGTTGCCGGCCTGGCAGTCGGCTGTGACACCGCGGGACATCTGGGTTGCCTGAAAGGAAACGGCAAAACCGTTGCCGTATTGGCGCATGGCTTGGACACTGTGTATCCTGCCCAAAATGTCCGCCTGGCTGCTCAGATCGTGGAGGCCGGTGGCTGCCTGATTAGCGAGTACCCGGTGGGCGAGCCTCTGCTGAAGACCCGCCTGGTAGAACGTGACCGCTTGCAGAGTGGATTGTGCCAGGGCGTCATCGTGATTGAAACGGATATCCGCGGCGGCACGATGCATACAGTCGGTTTCTGCGAGCAACAGGGTCGTTTACTGGGTTGTCTCGTACCCCAGTCGGATGACGTAATACACCCCCAGTCTCGCGGAAATTTGTTGTTGCTGGGCCGCGCTGGCACTCGACCGATCGCCGGCAAAGAAGACCTGCCTGGATTTGTACAGGAGTGCCGGACGCGTCTGTCAGGCCTTCCCACCAAAAATGGTCTGGATCCTATCCAAAAGCGTCTATTTCGCTGAGGCGCACCATGAACATCCTATTTGATCTCGACCAGACTCTGGTCGACTCCGTCGCGTTGCTACCGTACCGGGAAAAACGACAATGGCGCACAGTCATGGCGCTCGTTCCCAGTATTACCACCTTCGCCGGCGTGCCTGAAATGCTGGATTGCCTTTTGCGGGCTGGTCATTGTCTGGGTGTTGTGACTTCAGCCCCGAGGATGTATTGTGAGGCCGTAATACGCCACCTGGGCCTGGCAAAATACTTCACAACCATTGTCTGCTATCACGACACTCGGCACCACAAGCCCCACCCGGAGCCGGTGCTTTTTGCCTTGCAGCAACTTGGGGCAGACCCGGCACAATCTGTGATGATCGGAGACGAGGACCGGGATATCGCGGCCGGCCGGGCGGCCGGCGTCACCACGGTGTTGGCCTCTTGGGGAATCACATCGTCGGTGACTGTCCAACCCGTGGTGGTCTGCCAAACGCCACGAGAACTGGTTCAGTTCATCGTCTTAACGTCCGCCCATCCAACAATGAATTGAGATGTTTGGTTTGGGCTCGGCCGCGTACGGGAGATACAACCCGTCCGCGGCCTTCTTTTTTTTCGTCTCGTGATAATGTAAAGACATGCTTAGACGCGGATGTCTTCCTTTGCCGTTATCGCGCCACCCTCCCCTCACTCCCCCCTCCGATTCAGCACCGACCGCAGCTCGTCGCGAGTGATCCGGGCGTACTGCACCGAGTAGGTGGCGTTGCGGTGGCCGAGCTGGCGCTGCACGGCGGCGATGTTGCCGGTGGCCTCGATGATGTGCCGGCCCATGGCGTGCCGGGCGCTGTGGGGCGACTTGCCGGCGATGCCG
>JAKQCM010000509.1 GCA_029559155.1 Chloroflexota bacterium | reverse complement strand
AACTCCTTGCCCAAATTGTCCAGCGAGAAGGCCGCAATGATTCGTTCTGGATCGGGATGGGCTGCGGCGTAATGGCGGGTTCCCAACATGCCGTACTCTTCGCCATCGCTGGCGAGGAATACGAGCGTGTAAGCCGGTTTGCCTTCGGCGGCAAAGATTTTGCCCAATTCCAGCAGGATGGCGATACCAGACCCATCGTTGTCCGCACCTTGCACAGTTCCGGCGAATTGGTCCAGATGAGCCACGATGACAATTTCTTGCGCCGATTCGCCGGGCAGGGAGCAGACGACGTTGTTGAGCGGCAGCGGTTGGCTGTAATTGATGACCTCCCACTCCTGCATGGCGCAGGCCATGCCCATCTCGGTGAACTGAGCTTGCAGCCATTCCGCTGCCAGCCGGTTGTTGGGCTGGCCGCTGTCCCGATTGGGGAACTGGGTGACAAATTCCGTCTCGGTGGCGAAGGCTTGCTCCCCGTCAAAGCGCAGCGCGGCCGGATCGTAGCGGATGTCTGGCATCTCCTGGGTGGCGCAGCCCACTATTCCTAACAGTGCCGCGACGAAGACGACGATAAACCTGACAGTCCGATAAGCGTTCATCACTTCCTCCTCATAAATTTAATCGAGTAGACTATGTAATGGCCGATGGTTGTTGCAATGCTCATGGCAACCCCCTTAATTCTTGAGACCCCAGGAGTTGGGAAAACCCCTGGGGTCTTCGCCAATCAACGGCCGATCAATTCCAGCATCCGGTCCGGCCGATCGGTGATAATGCCGTCTATGCCGGTGGCTAAGAGGCGCTCCATATCGGCCGTTTCGTTGATTGTCCAGGCGTGGATTTCCAGGTTGTGCTTGTGGATGATGCGGACGAAGCGCGGGGTGATGACCTGCACCTCGCCGATGACGGGCAGACTGGCCCGCTCCGGCACTTGCAGGGCCACCGCGCCGGCCGGCGTCTGGTAGAGTTGGCCGAGGAAGAGGGTGCTGAGAATCCAAAACGGCCGTATCTCCGACTCCACCATAGACGTGGGAGATTCCGGGCAGGCGGTGCGGAAGGCGTCCACCACCTCGTCATGCACCGTGCCGACCAGCGCCCGCTCCGACGCCCCATGCTGGCGTAGCAGGTCGCAAGCTGCCTGGGCGACGGCCGGGTCTGGCGGTTTGATCTCCACGTTCAGCCGCGTATCGGGGAAAGTGGTCAGAACTTCGGCAAAGGTTGGGATGGTGATGCCCTGCCCCCGGTAGGGATAGGTGGCTCCCTCGTCGTCGGTCCAATAATACCCGGCGTCTAGCTGGCTCAGTTCGGCGAAGGTCATCTCCTTCACCGCCCCCGTGCCGTCGGTGGTGCGGTCTACGGTATCATCGTGAATCACCACCAGGACGCCATCACTGCTGGCGTGGATATCCATTTCCAGTACGTCCACGCCCAAAGCGACCGATTCTTGCATCGCCCGGAGCGTGTTGCTGGGATAGAGCCGTTCGCCGCCTTGATGGGCCATGACCAACGGCCGTTCCACCCCCGTGAAATAAGGATGGGCCGGCGCCGGCGCCACGCGCCAGGCCAGAACAATGTAAGCCGCCACCAACAGACCAACGACACCCAAAGCAATTTTGCGTTTCATGGTACCCCCTCAATTGTTTGAGACTGGAGACTGGAGATTAGAGATTGGAGATTGGTTCAATCTCTAATCTCTAATCTCCAATCTCCCACAAATCATTCAAGCAACGTCACTCAGCAACCGCTTCAATCGTCTGCCGCATCTGGATGGTGATCACCGTCGCCACCCCCAACGACAGCAGATAAACCGCCCCGTAAATCGTCATGAAGCCGCTTTCCATGGTGTAGACCAGGACGAGGAAAACGAGAAAAAGGATGGTTTGAACGGCCGTCCACACCTTCAACCCCCGCACCCGCCCTAAATCCGTCCCCTGCCGCCCGGCCAGCACCGCCAGCCCGGCGAAATAGAGAGCTAAGAAGAGCATCTCAACCGGCATCATCAACTGACTAAACCACTCTGGCGGCGTGACGCCTTCCCAAAAATTGATCCACATGGGCAGCGGCCATAAAACCGCCACGCCGTCGAACCAGATGAGCAGATCGAGCGCAATGTGCATCATCATGCCAATGCCCAGGCCCAAGCCCAGGTTGCCCAGGCGCGGCCGTTTGGCAAGGACAGCGATGAGTTGAAAAACCATGATAACGGCCGTAACCGTAAACAAACTATGGGTAAAGGTGCGATGCAAGCCCTCGGTAGGGCTGCCGGTAACTGTGGCCACGGCCACAGCCAGGTTATCGGCGTCGGGCAGCAAATTGCCCAGGACGATACCTAAAACCAACCATTCAGACGCGGGCGTCCACTTGCGAGCGACCACACCGACGATCCCGTGAATTCCTGCTTGTGCCATGATATGCCTCCTGTGAAAATAGATTTGTCAAATCTTAAAGATTTGACAAATCTCATGCTTTTCATTCGTGGTGGGGCGACCAACGGGTAAGTAACATCCGTTATTTGGCGTAGGCGCTGACGATAGCCGGATTCAAAATATCCAATGTTTCGCCTATGGCCGAATACGCCAGCCCATAGTTGAAATCTCCCATGTCTCCCCCATTGACACATGCCAGGTAAGCGGGGCGAGTGCGGTCCAGGGAATAAACAAAGGAAATAAAGTAGATGAAGTCAATTTCCTGCCAATCGCTGGGGACATCTTTGTAAAATGTGCCGGAGTACAAGATATTGTTGTACGCGCTGACATAGTTGCTGCAAGCAGCAGCATCCCCCGCTTTGGCGGCATCCAGGTTGGACTGCATTCTATTCAACGACGATTGAATGTTGACCATGTGACTGCGAAGTTCATCAGCATCAAACGGCTTTTCCGGGAAGTTCCCCAAAATATCATTGGGGTTGGAAATGTAGTAAATGGTGACGAACGATTCTTCCGCCTCGGCTTCAGTAGTGGGGGCAGCGGTTGGTTGAGATGGCTGCGGCACGGCCGTTGCTTGCGGCGGGCTTGTCGGCTTTGGGGTAACGGTGGGTTCAGGCGTGTCGACAGGTGTGGCCGTGGGTGTTTGTGTTGGTTTGGGTGTGGCTGTCGGCGTTTGGGTGGGTTCAGGTGTAGCGGTTGGTGTTTCAGTAGGTATCGTTGTCGGCGTGTTTGTTGGCTCCAGGGTGGCAGTTGGAACCGGCGTGCTGGTGGATTCAGGCGTGTCGGTGGCGGGATCAGGCACAAGGGTTGCCTCCGCTTCCGTTAAGTCACTGATGGTTGATGCCGGCGCATCGGCCGCGCAAGCCATTAAACTGGCCGTCAGGCCAACCAATACAAACAGGCTCAGCAACCTGGTGGACCACTTCGTTAATAGTTTCATTCGTTTCCTCAATAGATTTGTCAAATCTTAAAGATTTGACAAATCTCAACCTTTTACTCACAAAGTAAGGCTCCTGAGCCATTGCTTAAGCCTCCTGAGCCGTTGCTTAAGCCTCCTGAGCCGTTGCTTAAGCCTCCTGAACCGTTGCTTAAGCCTCCTGAACCGTTGCTTAAGCCTCCTGAATCGTTGCTTAAGCCT
>JAKQCM010000041.1 GCA_029559155.1 Chloroflexota bacterium | reverse complement strand
TGATAATTGTTTTCTGATTCGGAGAGGTGCCGGAGCGGTTGATCGGGGCGCTCTCGAAAAGCGTTGTGGCTTTATTGTCACCGTGGGTTCGAATCCCACCCTCTCCGCCTTAAAGGACATCCACAGGGATGTCCTTTTTTTGTGCCGGTAAGGTAATGGGCGGTCAAGTAGTCAGAAAGACCAGAGAGTACCAATCGGAACAAGCAGATGAAAAAATGGCGCCTATGCAGACCCCAAGGGTTTTCTCCTGAGAATCAGGATTATTTGGGTATCAAACCCTTGGGGTCCTGCCAGAGAAACCTGGACAGGTGAAAAAATGAACCAATTAACGCAATTTCGCGCCGAAGTAGACAAATTTATGAGCCAGCATCCCCAATCGCCGCTGTCTGCGGCGCAGTTGGCTGCGTTTTCTGGGCTGAACTATTTTGCGGGCGATCCGGCCTTTATTTTTACCGCCGCGGTCACACGTTTCGCGGCGGATGAACCGTTAATTGAAATGGAAACCAGCACCGGGGAAATGCGCCTGTATCGGCGCTGGGGCAAATTTTCGTTTGAGGTTGATGGGCAAACGGCCGTTCTCACCATTTACAGCGACCCGCACGGATACGACTTTTTCTTGCCGTTTCGTGATGCGACGAACGGCCGTGAAACCTACGGCGCCGGACGTTATCTGGATAACAATCGACCGGGCCTGACGCAATTGTCGGACACCAGGTTTGAAGTTGATTTTAACTATGCCTATAACCCGTATTGCGCTTATTCGCCAGAGTACAGTTGTCCGCTGCCCCCGCGTGAGAATTGGCTGACTGTGCCGATTCGGGCCGGCGAGATGGCGTTTACCTGAGTTATGGGTCACCCGACGCAATCGTCATCGTCTGAAAAAAAAGATTCAGTGGTGAACCATCTGGGGTGGTAAATTCAATCAGGTCAAAGCCGTCAGCGTGGAATTGTTGGCTGTCTAAAGAAAAAGCCAAATTCTGGAGTTCTGGGCTGGGGTAGATACTGCCAAGAGGTGTTCCGTTTAACTGCACCATGATAGCCTGTTCGTTGGCTGATTGGACGGTAAGGTGCATCGTGTATGGCCTGGCCTGGGCTAGATCGGTAAAGCGAAACGCCAGCATTGCCGATTGACATGCGGTGTGTACGGCCGTTTCCTCCGGTTCCTCCCATCCCACGAACAAAACCTGCGGCGGCGCTCCATTCATCACCAGAGGTAAAAACAATTTCTGCGGGTCTGCAAGCGCCGGCGTTGCGTTGTTCGTGTGGCGTTGGGCGGCCGGTAGATACCACTGCGGATCGCGTTTCAGGCTTGCGTTGGGCCGCGCATCTTGCCAGGAAATGACCGCGCCGGTTTGGTAGGGCGCTAGCGTCGCCTCACCGCTGGCCAGCCGCTGCCGGTGGAATTCGGTGACTTTGGCGCAGTTGGCGGCTGTGGTGGCGGTGAACTGCGGATAGCGCCAGTTGAACAGATATTGTGGCGCGCGGTCAATGTCTGGGGTGATATTCCAGACGGCCGTTGCCATCTGGTACAATCCCGCATAGGCATTGACATAAACACTAAACATAACCAATGCTGCGCCCAATCCCATCAGCCAGCGTTGGCGCGACGGCCGTAAGCCCACCGGCCACTGACGGGCAAACACAATGGTCAGCAGCATAAACGCCGGCACGATGTCTGTCAGCAGGCGCGGCCCAAAACTATGCCCGCCCCACCAATGTTCAAAGCGCAGCAAAGTTGCCGTATGCAAACCGATCCACGCCAGCGCCAGCCAATAAAATGGCTCCTGGCGCAGCGCCCGCCATTTCCAAACCCCCAGCAGCAATATCGGCAAAAACATCGGGCTGAAGGTGAACAGGCCGCGTCCCGGGCTAAAAAGCAGCCCATACAGGACAATGGGCAGCGGCGCGCCGCTCCCGGCGAGGCGCTGCGGCAAATAATAGGGCGGCAGCCAAAGCCCCATCGTGGTCCGGGTGTAGATCACGAACAGCAGCAGCAGCCCAACGGCCGTCACGGCCGTTAACCCCGCCTCCCGGCGCTTGCGCCACAGCAGATAGGCAAAAGTGAGCGCGATGAACACGGCCGTTGTCGGGCGAGTGAAATAGGCGGCGAACAGCAGACCGCCCAACCAAACCGGATGCACGGTGGGCGATTGCCCGCTGTCGGCGCGCAGCAGCAGCCAGAGAGAGGCCAAAACGAACAGCGCGGCAAAATTTAGCGTCCAGAGGCCGGTTCCCAATGAACTGGAAAACGCGCTGCCCAACATCGTTGCCAGCGCCGCCAACAGGCTTAATTGTCTCCCCAGGGCGCTGCGAAAGACGCCGTAAACCGCCAGGAAAATGAGCGCAGACACGCAGGCGGCGACAAAATTTTGCAGCGTGTCTTCTTGCGGCGGCGAGTCGACAAAAAAGCCCAGCCGATTCGCGCCCCACACAAATGGCAGCGAAAACAGCGATGAGCCAATCGGAAAATAATAGTAGACGTGGCCGTCAATTTGGCGCAGGCGATAATCTTGCCGCACGGCCGTTCCCCACGCATCCTCCAGGGAATCCAGCCGCAAACTACCCGTTCGCGCCAACTCTTGCGTTACGTACAGGCTGTAGCGGGCATCGCTGCCGTTGTAGGAAATAGGGGAAAAATAATGCAGGCCAAAGATAAAAAGAGCGCACAGCGCCAGCACAATGGCGACTAAACCTGCTCGATCATCCCAAAAACGCACGGTTATCTGGCCTGAAAGGGTTCCGAAAGTAAAACCCGACGCCCCTGAACCGTTCAGGGGCGTCGGGTTTTTTTAACGGGCTAAGGAGGGTAAAAAGACCTGGGTAGCCGGATCGATCAGCACCACGCCGGAGCCGACGTTGTCTGTTTCATTGGTTTCGCCGATGGCCCCGCCGCTGTCGATTTTGACCCAAAATGGATGCGTGCCGGCGGTCAGATTGTCCCACTGCACACCTGCAAATGTGTAAGGAACCATCGCGCAGCCTTCGACGGTTGGCGTAAAGGTGGCCGTGCCAATCACGTTGGTCATGGCGGCGTTGCTGTAGAAGGTGACGTTGAAGGGGGTGGTAACGGCCGTGTTGCCATTGTTCCGGAACACCACCGCCAACTGAGCCGAAGCGGTCCCGACGCCGTTGGAATCCACCACCGGATTGGGCACAGACGTGACAAATAGGTTGCGATTCAGCGGTACCGCTGTAACATAATTTCGGTACGCGATGCCCACGTCCGTTAGAGCGTTCAGGTTAGCTTCCAACAAATTACTGGCCGCGCCCGGGTAAGGATCAATTGGATCATGCGGCACGTAAAAAGAGAACCACATCCACTGCTGCACCAGGCGATTGTTGTCTAGCGCATAACCGAGATTGGGATCTTTCAGCCCTTCTAGATAATCAAAGGTGTTGCGCATAAACGTAGATACTCGCGCCGGCGTAAAACAATTGCCTCTTTCGTCTTGTAGAAAACACCCGTCTGGGTCAATTTCATAGGGCCACAGCAGCGAATATTCGGAAAGGATGAGCGGCTTGTTTTGCTGCCCATGCGCTTTCATCCAGGTGCGCATGTCGCGCACTTGTTCGGCAAAGATGCTCATGTCGTCGTGTTCGGCATAGCAGTAAACGTTCGGATCGGGGCATTCCTGGTAGGCATCTGGCCCCAGGCTGCTCAATCGTTTTAAGGGAATGTCGGGGTGGGCGGCCGGCACAAAACCGACGGGTATAGAGGCTGCGCCAATTGTGCCGTCATGCAGCACTTCATTGATGATGTACAGGTGCATGTTCCACACGTCTACCGGCATGGGGACGTTGTAGCGGTCCAGGTAAGCGTCCCAAATGGCGCTCAGATACCACAGGCGCGAGGGCGTTACCTCTACCAGCCCGGAAATGGCGACTTGCGCCGTCGGGTCCGTTTCTTTGATCCAGCCATAAATGTCGTGGTAGGCCCGGGCATAGACAGCCGGTGTGATTTCGTCCTGGGTGATGCGGTCGATTTCGTTGCCGATCAGCCACAGCGCGCCGGGCAAGGCAGCTACTTTGGCTTGCACGTAGGTTTTAGCCGCCGGGCCTGTGTGGCCGCCGACGTACCAGATACCGGTGAAGGCGTCGCCTATCATGCCTTCGTTCACGCGCAAAATCGGCACAAAACGCGCGCCGTTGGTTGGCAGGGTGGCCGGTTTGTCCGGACCGAATGTCAGATACCATCCGGCTCCGATGGTGGTGAGCCAGGGGATTTCTTTTGTGGTGTCTCGAATGGGGCTGGCGCCGTAACGGCAGTTGGCGGTGCCGGTTTCGGGTGTTTGCGTCACGGCCGTTTCTGTTGCGGGTTCCTGAGCGGTGACGGCCGTTTTTGTTTCTCCGAGCATGGTGATGGTCAGGACCAAAACGGCCGTAAACACAATCAGCGATACATGTAATCTGGTCATTTGTTTCATGATTGACATCCTCTTAAACTGGCAATTACACCTGCGGGTCAGGTTCGGGCTGGAACTGCCAGGTCGCAGGCAGTTGGATCAGGCCGTACAATTCTTTGGTGGATTCCGAGGGAACCACGCGGAAACTGTAGGCCAGATCATGATGATCATAAGCGGATTGGTGACGGCCGTTATACACCGCCGCCGTCACCCGATATTTGGCCGGCAGCAAAGGCAGCCGGTCGATCTGATAACAAACTTTGCCGGCGCCGGACAACATGCCGACCTCTAAGCCGGAAAGCACGCTGTTGGGGCGGCTGACATGCACGCCATCCTGGCGCAAAATATCAAACCCGAATTCCGGCGATTCAACCGGTTGGTGCGCCACATAGGCAATCTCCAGGGTCATGGCTTCGTCGGTGGTGTAATTGTCTTGTTCTTTGCCGCGGCTGTTGAGAAAGCGGACGGCCGTTATCTCCACTTCACCGCTGCCCCACCGTTTAAACCCTTCCACATCGCCGGTTGCTTCGGTCTGGCGCGCTTTTTGATCGTAAGCATAGGCCATGTATTCCGCGGCCACCTGCTCTGTGGGTCCCCACTGGCGCATCACGCCATGATCAATCCAGATCAGGTGCGAGCACAAACTGCGCAGCACATTCAAATTATGGCTCACCATCACGATAGTTGTGCCCGCATCGCGCATATCATAAATGCGGTCAATGCACTTGGCCTGAAACGCCTGGTCGCCGACAGCTAAAATCTCATCAATAATTAAAATATCCGGCTTCACGTGGATGGCCACGCTAAACCCAAGCCGCATATACATGCCGGACGAATAATGTTTTACCGGCATCTCAATAAAATCGCCCAATTCGGAAAACTCGACAATCTGGGCAAAACTTTCGTCGATATCGGCCTGTGTCAGGCCGAGCAGGGAGGCGTTGAGGTAGATGTTTTCGCGCCCGGTCAGGTCCGGGTGGAAACCGGCGCCTAGCTCCAGCAGCGCCCCCACGCGACCCCGAATCCACACACGGCCGTTTGTCGGCCGTAAAATGCGCGCCACCAGCTTTAGAGCTGTACTCTTGCCGCTGCCATTGCGCCCCACAATTCCCACGCACTGCCCCGGCAAAATGTCAAAACTCACGTCGCGCAAAGCCCACAAATCATGGTCTTGCTCGTCGGCCGTTTTGCGCCGGAAAGCAGATAACAAAATCTCCAGAATACTCTGTGATTTTTCTCGTGTGAATGTGAAACGCTTGCTTACATTCTCAAACCGGATAACCGGGCTATCACCCGTCTTGTTCATTTCGTTGCTATACACAGGATGCATTTTAACGGAAAAGGAACAGCTTACCAACCCACCACACGTACCATGACCGGGAGACTGGGAGACCAGAAAGTCGCTTTGTCTCCTTGTTTTCCCTTATCTCTTCTCTTTGTCTCGCGGCTTGCTGCGCAAAACGGCCGTCTGTTCCCCCACTCAAATTCAGATATACTTGCGCCATCATGGATACAAAGAGTCTCATCACCCTGGAATTCGATAAAGTCCGCCGCATTTTAGCCGGTTACACCAGCTTCAGCGGCGGCGAAGAGTTGGCCCTGGCGCTAGAACCTACCACCGATTTGCTCGAAGCGCGGCAGTGGCAGACCGAAACCGCCGAAGCCGTGCGCCTGCTCGACAGCCACAGCAGCATCACCATCGGCGGCGCACGCGACGTACGCCGCCCGGTAGACAACGCCGAGCGCGGCTTCACCTTGCCGGCCGAAGAACTGCTGGATATCCGCAGCACGCTGGTGGCGGCCCGTACCTTGCAGCGCAACCTGCTCAAAGCCGAAGAGAGCTTTCCCCGGCTGGCCGAGATCGCCGAGTTGATCGAAGAATGCCCCGGACTGGTTCAGGCCATCAGCCAGATGCTGGATGAGCGCGGCGAAGTTTTAGACAGCGCCAGCCCCAAACTGGCAAAGCTGCGGCAAGAATTACGGGTGGTACACGGCCGTATCCAGGAAAAACTCCAACGTATCCTGCAATCCAGCCAAAACCAATACCTGCAAGACCCGCTCGTCTCCATGCGCAGCGGCCGTTACGTGGTCCCCCTGCGCGCCGATGCCAAAGGACGCATCAAAGGCATCGTCCACGACCAAAGCGGCAGCGGCGCAACCTTGTGGATCGAACCGCTGGCGACCGTAGAACTCAACAACGAATATCGCGGCCTGCAAATCGCCGAACATGAAGAAGTCCAGCGCATCCTGGCCGAACTTTCCGCCCAGGTAGCCGCTC
Organism: Chloroflexota bacterium; assembly: GCA_029559155.1. Lineage (GTDB taxonomy): Bacteria > Chloroflexota > Anaerolineae > Promineifilales > Promineifilaceae > Leptovillus. The sequence goes on along the minus strand of JAKQCM010000041.1, from coordinate 2,796 downwards.
AGGGCGACAGCATCAAACGCATCGTCGCCCGCATGGCCGAACTGGACCTCATCTTTGCCCGCGCCCGGTACGCCTCCGTCATCAAAGGCGTCCAGCCGGATTTTGTCGATTGGCGCACGTTTGCCGCGCCGCGCCCGCCCAAACACGCCAACGAATTGGCCAAATGGACCCCGCCGCCGCCCAATCCGCATCCCGGCTCCGCCATCTGGATCAAAGGCGCGCGCCACCCGCTGCTGGACCCGGCCAAAGTGGTCCCCACTGACCTGACCTTAGAAGATGACATTTTCATCGTCCTCATCACCGGTCCAAACACCGGCGGTAAAACCGTCAGCCTCAAAACCACCGGCCTGATGGTGCTGATGGCCCAATCCGGCCTCCACCTGCCGGCCGTCGAAGCCCGCCTGACCATTTTCGACAACGTATTCGCCGACATCGGCGACGAGCAGTCCATCGAACAAAGCCTGTCCACGTTCTCGGCGCACATCACCAATATCACCCGCGTCCTGGCGCAGGTGGACGATCGTTCCCTGGTAGTGTTTGATGAGTTGGGTTCCGGCACAGACCCCGCGGAAGGCGCGGCGCTGGCGCAGTCTATCGTCAACTTTTTGCGGGACAAAGGGGCCACTACCTTCATCGCCACCCATTATCCGGAGCTTAAGTTGTATGCCGGGCAAACGCCGGGAGCGACCAACGCCTCGTTGTTGTTTGATCTGGACACCCTCTCGCCAACCTACGAGATGACCATCGGCCTGCCCGGTCGCTCTAACGCCATCGCCATTGCCCGCCGCCTGGGTCTGGACGAAACCATTCTGGCAGACGCCATGCGCCTGTTGGGCGCAGGCAGCCACAAAGCCGAATCGCTGCTGGATACCATTTACGATTTGCGCGAAAAGATGGAGTCCGAGCAGGCCGGGACGCGCCTGGCGCTGCGTGAAGCGGAGAGTCGGCGCGGTGAATTGGCCGACCGTCTGGCAGAGATCGAGGAAGAACGCCGCCAAATTTTGTTGGAGGCGCGCGCGCAGGCCAAAGCGGAAATTGAGGCTGTGCAGGCAGAACTCAGCCGGGCGCGCCGCCAGATCCGGGACGCCGTCTCGCTCAATCAGCTGAAAAATGTGAGCAAGGAAGTGGCGGCGATTGAAGAGACGGAATTGAAGCCGATTACGGCCGTTACCGCCCCACCCAAACCGTCTACCAAACAAATTCGCCGCAAATTACAGGTAGGCGATACCGTCCTGGTCAAATCGCTGGACCGCAAGGGTGAGGTTGTTTCCCTCAGCAGCAACGAAGCGTTGGTGGCGATGGGCCGCCTGCAAATGCGCGCCCGCTTTGAAGACCTGGAGTTTAAAGGTCGTCCGGTGGAAGAAGAGTTAGAAATAGCGGGATACAGCACGGCCGTTTCCGCCGCCAGTGGTTTCGAGCTGGATTTACGTGGCAAGCGAGTCGAAGAAGGTCTGGCCGAACTGGAGCGTTTTCTGGACACGGCTTTCCTGTCGCGCATGCCCTGGGTGCGCATCATCCACGGCAAAGGCACCGGCCGTATGCGTGACGGCGTGCGTTCGGCCCTCAAGAGTAACATCCACGTCTCTTCCTGGGAAGAAGGCAAAGACGGCGAGGGCGGCGCCGGCGTGACGGTCGCCAAACTGGTAGAACACAATTAGGAACGATGAACAGGGAACGATGAACGGGGAACGGTGTTCATCGTTCCCCGTTTTTCGTTCGTCTTTTGGAGCAGAATGTGAGTATAGAGGCTGTTGTTTTTGATCTGGGGGGCACGCTGATTGAATATACCGGTCCGTATGACAACTGGCCGGCGCTGGAAACGCCTGGTTTGCAGGCGGCCTATGATTTTTTGTGTGGGCAGGGCGGCCAACTGCCGGATTTTGCCGTTTTTCGGGATACGGGCTTTGCCATTTTGCCGGGGAAGTGGGAAACGGCCGTGTCCGGCGGCCCCAACCTGCGCCTGGTCGATTTTCTGGGCGACATTCTGCACACCTGCTGCGGGGCGAACGGCATCCAGCCGGCCTGGCTGGTAGAAGCGGCCGAGCTGTACCAGACCGCCCTCTGCGCCCAGGCCCATCCCCTGCCGGGCGCGCAAGAAATCCTCACCAATCTAAAGTCGGCCGGATATAAATTGGGGTTGTTGTCCAACACGATGTTCACCGGCGCGGCCCACATCAACGATTTGCAGCGTTTTGCCCTGGATGGCTATTTCGACGCCATGCTCTTTTCGGCTGACGCGGGCAAATGGAAACCGCAGCCGACACCTTACCTGCACGTTTTGGCGGAATTGGGGGTAGACCCGGCTAACGCCGTCTTCATCGGCGATGCGCCGGAGCACGACATTGTGGGCGCGCACGCCGCCGGGATGCGCGCGGTGCTGATCCGCGCCAGCCAGCGCTTTCACCTGCCGGACTGGCTCACCCCGGACGCGACGATTGAGAATTTGTGGGAATTAACGGCCGTTCTCGCCGACTGGTCTTAAAAAATTGATACACGGATAACACGGATTTGACGGATTTTCATGGATTAACCAGATAAAAATCCGTGTGAATCCGCCGCATCCGTCCAATCCGTGTACCCATTCACTTCAACATCGGAACTTTGACGCCGCGCTCGCGGGCCACGTCAATGGCCCGCTGGTAGCCCGCATCTACATGGCGGACCACGCCCATGCCCGGGTCCGAGGTTAAAACGCGTTCCAATCGCGCCGCCGCTTCCGGTGTGCCGTCGGCCACAATGACCTGCCCGGCGTGCAGGCTGTAGCCAATGCCCACCCCGCCGCCGTGATGGAAGCTC
>JAKQCM010000002.1 GCA_029559155.1 Chloroflexota bacterium | reverse complement strand
CGCGCGGAAGCCGGGGCGATGGGCATTAAAAAAGTGTATAACTCGGAAGAAGTTTGGCGCTGGTTAGATAAATTGGGCGACGAGCAATCCTATTTTTTGCTGGAGCAATTTGTGCCTGGCCTGGTTTATCATGTCGATTCGATTGTTTCCGAAGGGGAGGTTGTCCTGGCTGTGCCCCATCAATATGCCCAGCCGCCGCTGAATGTTGCCCACGATGGCGGCGTGTTTGTCACCCGCACCATGCGCCGCGATTCGGCCGACGCGCAGGCTATATTGGCCCTAAACCGGCAAATGGTTGTGGGGTTTGGCATGGCGCGCGGCGTGGCCCATACAGAATTTATCAAGGCGGATGACGGCCGTTTCTACTTTCTGGAAACGGCAGCGCGGGTTGGCGGGGCCAATATTGAGGAATTGGTGGTCGCGGCCGCTGGCGTCAATCTGTGGGGCGAATGGGCCAAATTGGAAGCGGCGCATGCCCAAGGCGGGCAATACATCATTCCGACGGACAAAGGAGAGTATGCCGGGGTGCTGATTTGTCTGGCGCGGGAGGAGTGGCCTGATTTATCGGGTTATCAGGATGCGGAAATCGTGTTTCGCCTGCATAAAAAGTTTCACGCCGGTTTGATTGTGGCCTCGGCGGATAGAGATCGCGTGGAAACCTTAATTGCCGCTTATGCGCAACGGTTCGCCTATGATTTTCTGGCCGTTGCGCCGCCGTTAGACAGGCCGCCGGAATAAAAACAGAGATTGGAGATGGTTCTACCTCCAATCTCTGAATGATCGCAACTCTACAGGCCCCAAGGGTTTGCGCCTGAGAATTTGGATTACTCGGGTATCAAACTCTTGGGCTCTTGCCAGAAAAACCTGATCCATTACGAATCATCAAATTTTGTGTTCCTGCCGGTATTGGGCGATTTGGTCACGAACAAGGCGTTGTTGGTGTACGGCCGTTGCCCACGGCAGCGCCAATCGTTCCTGAAAAGCAGTTTGCGCCTGGCTTGTTTCATCGGCCAATCCCTGAGCCGGATCAAATACATTTTCCCGAATAGGTTTGATCATTTGCCGGCTCAGGCGGATATCGTCGCCTTCTTTTGCCAGCCAGACATCCAGCGGTTGGGCGATGTTGGTGGTCAGGCCGCTGAGCGTGTGGGGGGTTTCGCCCAGCAAATCCGTGGCCGCGGCCATGACGTCGGCGGCGCGTTGGCCCAGATTAAACGGCAGCCATTTATGCAAGTCTTGAAACCATTGGTTGACCATTTCTAGAAATGGCCCCACTTTTTCGACGGTGCTGGCCAGCAATCCTTCCAGAGCGGCAAAATAAGCTTGCAGTTTGATTTGCTCGCTTTCCAACCAGCCACGGCCGTTTTGCAGCAGCGGAATATGCGCTTCGAATTCAGCCAGGGCCTGCTGGCCGGCGGCAATGCCTTCCGTGAGGATCGGAGAGCGCGCCACCAGGCCGTTCAGGGAATCGCCAACGGCCGTTAGCCCTTCTTCCATCAGCGCCGCCATATCCACGTTGTCAATTTGTTCGTACAGGGCGACTAAGCCGCTCATGACGCCAAGCTGCCGGGTGGCTTTGTCTAATTCCAGCGCCAATGCGTCTGCCTGGGCATTGCTGCTGCCGTTGGCGGTTTGCAGCGCTTCCAGACTGCGGCGCGTGGCGTCGAGTTCTGCTTGCAGGCGCATTTTATCAGCCTGGGCGGCGGCTAATTTGTTGAACAGATCGGCCAGATCATCGGGGGAGGTGAGACGGGTTTCGGTAACCGGGGAAACGGCCGTCACCTGTACCGGTGGTGGGGGAACGGCCGTGGTTCGGCGCGCCAGCGCTGTGGCTCCAACGCCCGTCGCGGCGGCGGCAATTGTGGTCATGGCCGCCGTGCGCAGAAATTCCCGTCGCTGACTGTCATATCCTTCATCTTGAATTGACATAATGACCTCCGTGGAAAATTAGTCGGCGCTGCGGTAGCCCAAACGGCGCAGCGCTTTTTCATCGCGCCGCCATTTAGGCTCTACTTTGACCCACAGGTCCAGGTAAACTTTGCTCTCGGTCAGCGCTTCGATTTCTTTACGCGCTTCGGCGCCAATTTGTTGTAGCTGCTGCCCTTTGGCGCCAATTAAAATGCGCTTGTGGGTGTCGCGTTCGACGACGATGTTGGCGTTGATATAAATCATGCCGTTCTCGCGTTCTTTGAATTCTTGCACGACTACGGCCGTGCCATATGGCACCTCGTCACGAAGTTGCAGCAAAATTTGCTCGCGGATCAGTTCGGCGGCCAGATCGCGCACGAACAGATCGGTGATCTGATCGGCGGGATAATAGCGCGGTCCTTCCGGCAAGGCGTCGATGATCATCTGCCAGAGTTCGTCACGGCCGTTGCCCTGGGCCGCCGAGAACAAAATCCACGGAGCTTTGGGCATCATCGCCTGGAACTCCTCCGAACGTGGCAAAACATCCTCCGCCTTCAGCAAATCCGCTTTGTTCATCGCCAGGATGACGGTCACGTGGTCGCCCAAGGCTTTTAGCTGCTCACTGATGATTCGGTCGCCGGTTCCAGGCGGTTCTGTGCTGTCCACCAGCCACACCACCACATCTGCGTCGTTTAGCGCTTCGGCGGCGACGCCAACCATATATTCGTCTAGCTTGTGGCGCGGTTTGATGAGCCCTGGGGTGTCGATGAAGATCACCTGGTAATCTGGCTGAGTAACAATGCCCAACTGACGGATGCGCGTCGTTTGCGGGCTGGGGGTGACGATGGCCAATTTCTGGCGCATGAAGGCGTTGAATAAAGTACTTTTGCCGGCATTGGGTCGACCAACCAGGCTGACAAACCCTGCTTTGTGACCGGCAGGCGTTTCTTGCCAGGTTTCATTTGTTTCAGTTTCGCTCATTTGATTTTCTCGTTATGTTGATTCGTTTGGCGTCTGTTCAATTTTCACGCCAGATGTGCCTGGATTCTACACCAAACGATGAAAGTTTCAGGCTGCCGCTGGAGATTGGCGGGTGGAGACTGGGAATCTCTAATCTCCAATCTTTGGGGAAGGGTTTGGGCCAGGCCGATAAAAGTATACCATACCTGCTGAAATTAGAACAAGTGTGCTATTTAGAACAAAATCCAGACGCATTGGGCCTAAAAACAGCACCGGGTCGCCGCGCAGCAGGCCAAGGGCGGCATAACCCAGGCTGAGAAGAGCCAATGTGGCCCAAAAAAGTTGGCCGCTGCGCCAGCGTGAAGCTGTCAGCAGGGCAAAGGCAAAGACAATAAGCGCCCAGGCAAGACCGAGGAACTGGGTGGCGTACCGCACGGCAAACAGACCATATTCATCGGGCACGGCCGTTGCCAGAAATCCCAGCGTGGTTTCCTTTCCGTAGGCGCAGCCCTGAAACCAGCAAGCCAACCAACCAAACGCCTGGCCTAAGGCGATGCCAGGGGCAAACAGGTCCGTATAAACGGTGAAACTGCGTTTTTGCCAGACGCACCACAGCGCAAGCCCCAGAAGCGCGCCAAACAGCGCGCCGTGGTAAGTGTAGCCGCCCTGCCAGAGCTGCCAGATGGCCGACGGCCGTTCCGCAAAATATGCCCATTGGCTGACCACAAACCCGACCCGGCCGCCAATCAGGCCGCCTGACAAACCGGCCAACGCGGCGTCGAACCAATCGGGCAGGGGCAGGCGGCGGGCGCGCACGGCCGTTACCCCTAATCCGGCAACAATGCCCAGACCCATGAATATCGTGTAGCTATAGAGCAAATTGGGGCCAAAACGCCCCAGGATTGGCGTCATAAATCGGCAATGGTAGACGATGAGCGTCAAACCGCCAAAAAGGGAAATCGTTTAGCGCCTGGAATGGTCTATAATGGGTTCGGCGTGAAGAACGTCAAACAAAGGAGACAATTATGGCAACTATGCCCATGTTGGTCATTGAAATGGCCGCGCGTAAGGCAATAGCCCTGGTGGCCCACGACAACCAGAAAGATGAGTTAATGGATTGGGTACGATTTAATCAGGCCTCGCTTGAGAAGCATACCCTCTACGCCACGGGAACGACAGGTTGGTTGCTGGAGCAAACCTTAAATTTGTCGATACACAAATTACAAAGCGGTCCGCTGGGCGGCGACCAGCAAATCGGCGCGAAAATATCGGAGGGGGAAATTGATTGTTTGATTTTCTTTTGGGACCCGTTGGAGCCGCAGCCCCACGACCCGGATATTAAGGCGCTGCTGCGACTGGCGGCCGTGTGGAATATCCCCGTGGCGACGAATCGGGCGACGGCCGATTTTTTGGTATCATCGCCGTTGATGAGTGGGGCATACGGCCGTATCGTCCCCGATTACAGCGCTTACCGCAGCCGCCTGAAAGCAAAAGTGCTTTCTGACGAACCGGACGAAGTATGATAAAAATTGGAAAGTCAGAGAAAGAGTGGAATCTAATTGAAGAGGCAAAATGCTCAGCCAACTCTGGCTTATTCTATAGGAGAAAACATGGACTTAGAAATTCACCCACTTGATCCGGCTTCTATGAAGCAGCCGCCCGTTGATGATTTTGGGTTTGGCAACTTGTTCAGCAACCGCATGTTCACGCAGCAGTTCACCGCCGGCCAGGGCTGGCATGACGCCAAAATCGGTCCATATGAACCGATTTCGTTATGGCCGTCAACGGCCGTATTCCATTACGCTCAGGAAATATTCGAGGGCACCAAAGCCTACCGGCGCGCCGATGGCAACGTAAACCTGTTCCGCCCCTGGGAAAACGCCCGCCGCTTCAACGAATCGGCGCGGCGCATGGTCATGCCGGCCGTGGATGAAGAAGACCACGTGGCAGCCATCGTGAAGTTGGTGGAACTGGAAGAAGCTTGGGTTCCCAACGTGCCCGGCGCAACCCTGTACATTCGTCCGGCGATGATTGCCACCGACCCGGCTCTGGGGGTTCACGCCAGCAAAACATACCTGCATTTCATCATCCTCAGCCCGGTTGGCGCGTATTTTAAAGAAGGATTCAACCCGGTGCCTGTGTTTATTTCCGACGAATATCGCCGCGCGGTGAAGGGCGGCACGGGAGCAGCCAAAACCGGCGGCAATTATGCCTCCAGCTTGTTTGTCAGCGAAGCCGTGAAGAGCAAGGGGTATTCGCAGGTGTTGTGGCTGGACGCCATTCACGGCCGTTACGTGGAAGAAGTCGGCGCGATGAACATTTGTTTTGTCTATGGCGGGCAGCACATTGTTACGCCCAAACTCAGCGGCAGCATTTTGCCCGGCATCACCCGCAAATCGCTGCTGACCCTGGCCCCCGACCTGGGCTACGAAGTGAGCGAAGAAACCATCGACGTAAACGACATGTTGGCCGACTTGAAATCGGGCAAAATTACCGAGGTGTTCGGCTGCGGCACGGCGGCCGTCATCGCGCCGGTGGGCAAATTTGGCTACAAGGATGAAGAATACCTCATCAACGATTACCAGCCCGGCCCGGTTTCACACCGGCTGTATGAGGAGTTGACAGGGATTCAGGACGGCCGTTTGCCCGACCCCTACGGCTGGACCCACACCATCGAAGTGGCCTAAGTTGGTAGCTATCGGCCGGAACGTGATAGTTTCTGACATTTCCGCCGGTTACACTTAAGCCGTTAGAAATCTATCAAAATCAAAGCGGTGCGCGATTGGCCGACCAATGGCCGATTGTGCGCCGGGAGGATTGTATGCAAGAAGTGGCAATTTTGGGCGTGGGGCAAACGGCCGTGCGCGAACATTGGGATCTCGCCATTCGTCAATTAGCGGTGGATGCCGGCCGCGCGGCCATGCTCGACGCCGATTTGAGCAAAGTAGACGCCATTTTTGTCGGCAACATGACCAGCGGCCGTCTGAACAAACAGCATCAGTTGGGCGCGTTGATCGCCGACCATTTGGGCCAATGGGGTGTGGAAGCCGTTAAATTGGAAGCCGCCTGCGGTTCGGCCGGTTCGGCCATGCGCCAGGGGTATCTGGCCGTCGCCAGCGGCGAAATTGAAGCGGCTCTGGTCATCGGCGTGGAAAAGATGACCGAGACCAATTTCAAAGAAACGACCGCCGCACTTACCGGCGCGGCCGACGCCGATTATGAAGTTATTCACGGCATCACTTTCGTCGGGTTAAATGCGCTGATCATGCGCCGCTACATGCACGAATACGGCTACACACGGCACGATTTTGCGCCTTTTGCCCTGAACGCCCACGCCAACGGGGCCAAAAACCCCAACGCCATGTTCCGCGAGCCGATCACCGAAAAAATGTACGACAGAGGCCGCGTGGTGGCCGATCCCATCAGCCTGTACGATGCCTCGCCTATTGGCGATGGGGCGGCGGCGCTGCTGTTAGTTCCGGCCAGCAAAGCGCCGCAAGCGGTGCGTGTGATAGGGTCGTCGGTTTCCACCGACACACTGGCGATTCATGACCGCGAGGACACGCTCTGGTTGAAAGCGGCGGAACAGTCGGCGCGGCAGGCGTATGCCCAGGCGGGCATTGGGCCGGATGATGTGGATTTGTTTGAGCTGCATGATGCGTTTAGCATTATGGCCGCGTTGTCGCTGGAGACCTGCGGGTTTGCGGAGCGGGGCCAGGGTGTGCGGGTGGCGCAGGCGGGAGATATTTTGCCGAACGGCCGTATCCCCATTTGCACCATGGGCGGCTTAAAAGGGCGTGGTCATCCGGTTGGCGCGACCGGGCTTTACCAGATTGCCGAAGCGACCCTGCAACTGCGCGGCGAGGCCGGCGAGGCGCAAATTGACGGCGCACGCATTGCCATGACCCAAAACATCGGCGGCAGCGGCGCAACGATTGCCACACACATTTTGCAACGGCCGTAATCCCGCCAACGCCGTCGCTTTATGAGTAATTCATGTCATATGACCGTTTAACGACGGTCATATTTGCGTTACAATACAGCCTGTTGGATAAAAAGCTGACCATAAACGTCAAACCAAATCCCAGGAAAAATATCTTGTCTAACTCAAACTTACCTACGCCAGTTCCCATCATCTCACCTAAACTGCAAACAGTGTTAGAACAGGTAGCCGCCGATGTTGTTAACCACATGGGCTGCGTCGGGGCCATGGTGGCCACGTTGGAAGGCGGTGTGGCTCTGGTTGTGCGTGCTTTTGGCAATATCGGCGGTATGGATGAACGGCGAAGGCTGCCTTCATTTTCTCATTTGGGCAAGCTGGGGCCGGGCGTTGTGCTGCCGCTAAATGACGACGAGTACGCCGATAATCTGGCCGTGCGCGGGGTGTTGGGGGAAGACGGCCGTATCCCCACTTATCTTGTCACCGATAGCCTGGCGGATTTGTACCAACCGTTCCTCAGCCGGGCAGACGCCGATGTCTTGCAGGAACAGGCGGGCATTGTGCAGGTTGTCGTGCTGCCATTTTTGCTGAATGGCGAAGTGGTTGGCAGCCTGTTTGCCGCTGTTACGGAAGTTCTGACCAACCGGCAAATCAATGTCCTGAGCGCTTTTGGCAGGCAGGCGGCCGTCGCCATCCAGAACCAACGCCGCCTGGAAGCCATTCAAGCATTAGAACACATCGTCCTCCGTTTGCAAGCCCGTATGACGGATGAAAAAGAAGTGTTGCAGACGATTGTCCAGGGCGTTGTCGAGGATTTTGGCTACACCGGAGCGATGGTAGCCACGCTGGAAGACGGCCGTGCCCTGCCAGTGCGCGCTTATGCCGTAGACCTGGACCCGGCCATTGTGGCGGCCATGGAACAGACCGTGGGCATCGGGTTGTTGGGGCCACACGCTGTGGTCTATCTGGATGATGACCAGTATCAGGATAATTTGAGCGTGAGAGCGGTGACGGGGTTAAACGGCCGTCCCCAAAAATACCTCGTCTCCGACCAGTTGTACGACTTGTTCCGGCCGTTGGTCAGTGCGGACCTGGCCCGGCAGGCGCAAGACGCCATGGGCATCCGGCAGGTCATAGCCGTCCCTTTTTTCCAGGTGGATGAGGTGATTGGCAATTTGTTTGTCACCACCAACAAGGCTCAGTTCACGGAATGGGAAATCAGTCTGCTAACCGCATTGGGCCAACACGCCGCCGCCGGGCTGCGCAACGCCCGTTTATTTCGGGAAATGTCTGAACAACGCCGCATCGCTCAAACCTTTGGCCGGATGGCTTTCAGCACTGTGGCCTCGGCCCATTCATTACGCAATCACGTCGGCAATATCAGCGGCTACATGCAGCTTTTACAGCTCTTGCCAGAGTTAGACGGCGATCGACGCGAGTTTATTTTGCGCGAACTGCCCATGGTGGTTCAGGAAATCGGCAAAATTGTGAATATACTCGACAATCTGAACGAACCCTGGCAGCAGCCGACGGTTGATATGGTGAATGTGAACGACAGTTTAAGCCGCGCCCTCATCGAAATTTTCCCTCGCACACCGCTGCTGCGCGATCAGGCAAAAATTATCACCGAGACGAAAGTGACGCTCCATTTTGATCTGACAGAGAATTTGCCGCTGATCAGAACGGCCAAAGATATGTTGTCGGAGGCGTTTCGCATCATCATCAAAAATGCCGTAGAAGCAATGGCCAGTGGCCACGCTGCGCCGCAAATTTGGTTAGAGACATGTCAGGCGGCGCCCAACCTGATTGAAGTAACCATTCGTGATAATGGACCGGGCATTGCCGCGGAAAATTTGGCGCATATTTTTGAAATGGGCTGGACGACCAAGAAGGGCAGCGGGATGGGCTTTGGCCTGTTTTGGACACGCGATTTTATTGAGGGGTTGGGGGGCAAGTTGGTCGTTTCCAGCGCGCTTGGAGCAGGGACGACATTTGTGATTAAATTGCCGGTAACGGCCGTTCCCTACCCGGATTCCCCACCAGCATAGGACACAAATGAATTGGCATGAATATGAATAGAAAATTTACTTTTTGGCGGCTGCTGCGCCTGAGTAGTTTCCAAATTGGTTCGGCCATGGGCGATATTTTGGTGACGAGCATCTGGAACCGGGTGATGATCTCGAATTTTGGCATCCCGGCGACGCCTGTGGGCTTGTTGATTGCCCTGCGCTATCTGCTGTCGCCGTTGAGTCTGTTGGCCGGTTATTGGTCGGATACACGGCCGTTATGGGGCTACCGGCGCACGACTTACATCTGGCTGGGGCGGGGCTTGATGGTGCTGTCGCTGCCGCTGTTGGGCCTGAGCCTCATGCGTCTGGGCGTTGTTACCACCGATGTCCTCGGCTGGCTGCTGGCGCTGACTTCTTCGCTCATGTACGGCATCGGGACGCTCATTTCGGGCAGCCCATTCCTGGCTCTGGTGCGCGACGCCGCGCCGCCAGAAAAACAAGGGCTGGCTATCAGCGCCGTCGAGACAGTTCTGATCATCTTTTTTGCCATTGCCGGTATCGGCTTCAGCGTGTGGATGGATGTGTACAGCGCGCCAGTATTTTGGGAAATGGTTCTCACGACGATGGCGGTGGGCGGCTTTTTCTGGTTTTTTGCCATTGCCGGCGCAGAAAAACGGCAGAAAAAAGGGGAGGTGGTGGAAACGGCCGTGTCTACCCCCCATCAACAACCCGCTTTCAAAGCCATCATCAGCAAAATCTGGCAAGACCCACGCACCCGCCGCTTCTTCTTTTTCCTGGCTCTGGCGACCATGGCTGCCTGGGCACAGGACGCCATTCTGGAGCCGTTTGGCGCGGATGTGTTCAATTTGCCCATCAGCCGGACGACACGGTTTAACAGCTATTGGCAAGCCGCTACTGTGGTCACACTGGTTGGCGGCAGCTATTTCTGGCGCAAACGGCCGCCGGAACGGCAGGCCGCCATCGCCAAATGGGGCCTGGGTTTCATGGCTCTGGGTCTGATCGTTTTGGGCGCCGCCGCGTTTGCCGGTCAGGTGCATTTTCTGGAACTGGCCTTGCTCATTTTTGGCGCGGGATTCGGCGTGTACACATTTGGCGGCCTCAGTTTGATGGCTGTGATGGCTTCCGACACGGAGGCGGGTGCTTATCTTGGCTTGTGGTCGATTGCGATTTTGGTCTCCAAAGGGTTTGGCACGTTTTTGGGTGGAGCCACCCGCGACCTTTTGTTTTTGGGATTGGGTTTGCCGGCCGGACTGAGCTACGCCCTCATTTTTGGCTTGGAAGCGTTGGGTCTGTTAGGCGCTATTCTGATCTTGTCGCGCATTGATGTGGTAGGTTTTGCCCGTGATGTAGGCCGGGTGGTCAGCCGCGCCGAGGCGCAAATCGCCCTGGCGGATTAGATTGGCACGGCCGTTTCCCCGCTTGCCCGCCGCGCCATTCCCCATACAATCGGCGCATGTCAACTTTCGGCGATTCTTCACTAACCTTTGATTGGCCGCGGGCCATTCTGCACCTGGACATGGACGCCTTCTACGCCAACGTCCACCTGCTGGACCACCCGGAGGACGCAGGCGTTCCATTGGTGATTGGCGGCCAGCCGCAGTCGCGCGGCGTGGTGGCCTCCGCCAGCTACGAGGCGCGCAAACTGGGCATCCGCAGCGCCATGCCCACCAGCACGGCCGTGCGCCTTTGCCCCGCGCTCAAAATCATCCCCGCCAACTGGCCGCGCATCCGCGAATGCTCGCGGCAGGTGATGGCCATCCTGGCCGACTATGGCCCGGTCGAGCAAATCAGCGTGGACGAAGCCTACATCGACCTGGGCGAGTGGGATGATCCGCGGTCGCTGGCCGAAGAGGTGCGCACGGCCGTTTACACCCAGACCCAATTACCCGCCTCTGTCGGTCTGGCCACCAGCAAACTCGTCGCCAAGGTCGCCTCCGACCACGAGAAGCCGGCCGGCTGCACCATCGTTTTGCCGGGTTATGAAGCGGAATTTTTAGCGCCGCTGAGCACGCGGGTGATCTGGGGGATTGGGCCGCGCACGGCCGAAAAGCTGGCCGGGGTGGGCATTCAGACCTGCGGGGAGTTGGCGGCGGCGGATACGGCCGTTTTGCGCGCCCAATTCGGCCGTCAGGCGGAAGATCTGCAGCGCCGCGCCCTGGGCCAGGACGAGCGGCAAGTCCACGCGGAGCGCGGCCAGCCCAAAAGCATCAGCCAGGAATGGACGTTTAATCAGGACGTGGCCGATCCGGCCCGTTTGCAAGAGCAGATTCGCTTACAGGCCGAGAGCGTGGCGAAGTCGCTGCAAAAGCGCAACCTTGTCGCCCACACTGTGCGCGTCAAATTCCGTTGGGCCGATTTCACCACCTTTACGCGCCAGAAATCCGTCGAGATTGGCCTGGACGACGCGGAGGGAATTTGCCGGCTGGCGCTGGCTATCTGGCAGGAGAATTGGCCGCCAGGCCGCCGGATGCGCCTGATTGGCGTGGGCGTCAGCGGCCTGGCGGAAGTGACGCAGCGGCAGTTGGGTTTTGATTTTGGCATGGACGGTTGAGAGGGCCGCCATCCATGTTAAAATCGGCCCATGTCTAAACCCGCCATCACCCCCGAATACGACCTGTTCAGCCCGCAGTTTAAGGCCGATCCTTTTCCCACGTTTGCCGCCATGCGCCAGGACGCGCCCATCTACGGCCACGTCGCCCGCAACGGCTCGACCATCTGGTACATCACCCGCTACGACGACGTGTTGGAGGTGCTGCGGGACAACGAGCGTTTTGTGAAGGACGTGGGCCACACGCTGCTGCCGGAGGAATTGGCCGGGAAACGGCCGTCTACCCTCAGCCAGCGCCTCATCAACGAAAACATGCTCTTCGCCGACCCGCCCGACCACACCCGGCTGCGGGCGCTGGTCAACCAGGCGTTTACGCCGCGCCGCGTGGAAGAAAACGCGCCCCGCGTCCAGGCCATCGCCGATGACCTCATCGACCGGGTGGCCGCCGCCCGGCAGATGGACCTCATTGCCGAGTTCGCCCTGCCGCTGCCCACCATCGTCATCACCGATTTGCTAGGCATCCCGGCGGCGGACCGCGAGCTGGTGGCCGATTTGTCGCAGGCGATTATTGCCCCGGGGCGGCACGGGCTGACGTTTAGCGCCCGCAAGCGCAAGGTGCGCGCGTTTGTGGCTTATCTGCAAGAGCTGTTTGCCGAACGGCAGCGCCGGCCGCAGGATGATCTAATTTCGGCGTTGGTTGGCGCGGAGGAAGCTGGCGAGCGGCTGAACCCGGCGGAGCTTTCCAGCATGGTGGCCTTGTTGCTGGTGACGGGCCACGAGACGACGGTGAACCTGATTGGTAACGGGGTCTTGGCGCTGCTGCGCCATCCCGACCAGTTGGCGCGGGTGAAAGAGGGGGATGAGAAGGGGGTGGAAACGGCCGTAGAAGAACTCCTGCGCTTCGATGGCCCGGTCGAAACCTCCACTACCCGCTGGGTGCGCCGCGACGTGGTCTACAAAGGCTGCCCGATGCGCCGTGGCGACGTGGTGCGCGTGGTCCTGGCCTCTGCCAACCGCGACGAAAGCCAGTTTGCCCAGGCCGATACATTGGACGTTTGCCGGGCAAACAACCGCCATCTGGCGTTTGGGCACGGCATCCACTACTGCCTCGGCGCGCCCCTGGCCCGCCTGGAAGGCAAGATTGCCCTACAAACCCTATTTGGACGGCTGCCGAATTTGCGCACGGCCGTTCCTCTCGCCGAATTAAGCTGGCGCTCCGGCGTCCTCTTCCGCGGTTTGGAGCGCCTCCCCCTGGCCTGGGATTAAAAAACCTCCCGGAAGTTGAAGTTCCCAACCCCCGGGAGGTTCAGCTGATGCAACAAGGGTTACCGCTTGGCTGTTACCCCAAACGCCACCCACTCCTCCTGCGGAATGACAATCTTCAGGCGCTTGGTCAGATCCGACCTTTTCGCCTTGGTCTGCTTCATCACGCTGTTCAGTTCCTCCGTTTTGGCTTTCAATTGAGCCTTGAGGTCTTCCTGCTGCGCATTCAACGCATCCAGCTCATCGGCCAAAGCATTCATTTCTGCCGCGTCTTCGGCCGTAATCCCTACGCCGGTCAGAGAATCCAACCGGGCGGTAATACCACTGGCCATCATGCGGAAATCCGATACTGATTGTGAAAACGGTTGATCTGCCATTAAAAAATTCCTCCATTGTGAGTGTTTTGGGTTTTATTCCCGGAAGAAAGACTCCTCCAGGCTGATAAACAAAGAATCGAGGCAAATGAAGGGTTCATTGAGGTGGATGAAAGGATCATCGAGGTGGATGAAGGCTCCATCCAGGTAGATGAAAAGATCATCGAGGTGGATGAAGGTTCCATCCAGGTAGATGGAGGGAGCATCGGGACGGATGAAGATTCCTCCTGAAATGACTAGAGCCCGTACCGCTCCGTCGCTTCATCCAGAATGCGGTTAACCAGTTCCTCGTAAGACCAGCCCGCCGCCCGCGCTTCAATGCACAGGTCGGAATACTCCGGGTTCAGGCCGGGCAGCGGGTTGATTTCCAAGATGTACGGCTTGTTG